>CAZGGE010000027.1:18638-26673 GCA_964524285.1 uncultured Pirellulales bacterium | reverse complement strand
TTTTGTTTATAAACCATTAAAATCTGTCGCTTAAAAAAGTGCGAAAGTTAACAAAAACACGGCGACGAACAATAGAAGCCGCCGGTTCGCCTACCAGTGGCTCACCGGAATCCACCTTATCCCATAAGGGGTGGCGCGGAAGCGCTTTGCGCGAATATCAGAGCCTGTTCCTTCCTCGTAGTAAACTACCAAAACCGACCCATCCCTGAGATTGACCATAGACGGATATGCTCCGCCGACGCTGTCGATTTGAACATTTTCGCTCCATGTGCGGCATTCATCGAAGCTGTAGTGCAAACTTGTAGCAGGTATTCGGTGAGCAAGCAAAATGATATTATCAACGGTTCTAAGCAGATATGGACAGTGTCCGGGGAATCCTATTGGTTTTGATACGGTCCAGTTTTTGCCGCTATCGGCGGAAATTGAATATGCCATATCCTGTCCGCGTGCTCGCTGTGCGGCGTAAAGTGAGCCGTTTTTCAGTTCTATAATATCCGTTTCAGCGTCAAGGGTCATACCGCCGTTATTTATATCGATTGGCTGGCTCCATGTATCGCCGTCGTCTGCTGAAAATGTAACCGCACCCCAGGCACGGCCTTTTTCTTCTTTATACACTCCGAGGACAAGCCTGCCGTCCGAAAGCTGCCGGACCGGTGAGCTGCAATAATAATCTTTCGAAATTTGTTTTGGCTTCGACCATGTCTCGCCCATATTTTCGGAGCAGGTCATCCAGCTTCCGAGTCCGGTATAAGCATTTTTGGAATTTTCGTCTGTTCTAAGTCGGAAGAAATTACAGATAATTCGGCCTGTTTTTGTCTGCGTTATTGAGGGGTCCCTGTCGTCGTCGTAAGTGTCGCAGAGTGTTTTGGCTTTTTTCCAGGTTCGGCCTTGGTTTGTGGAAGTGCAATAGCTTATTCGGCCGCCTTTTGGAAGTTCCTTTTTGGGTAAAGCGACATGTCCATAGCCGGCGTAAAAGACGCACATCAACCTGCCGTCACTTAGCCTGCAAACATCAGGAAAGGCTTCGTAGGCGCCGGCTCGCGCATCGGTGCAGACGCGTGTAAAGAAGTCGGCGTGTGGGTGTAAACTTACCTGAGCCATGTATATAGCTGTTTTTTTCTCATGGCTGGAGTAGTAGCTGACGTATAATTTATCATCATGCCAGACAAGTCCCGGATAGCCGCAGTCGCCTCCGCTGGGCAGTTTCAACAGGTAATTACACGTTTTTCGACGGGGGTCAATTCGTAGTATTGCTGTATGTGTATTTCCCCTTCTGATGCGGGCGGCTGCTATCCATCCCATAGGAGTTTGCATGAGGCAGGGTCCCCCGATTTTCTGCTTAAGCTCCCACCAGTTCCATTTTTTGTAGGGCGGTTTACTGCTGCCGAACAACGATGTAACCGCTGGAACTTTTTTTCTTGCGAGTGCGTAAGCGTTTCCATGTATGTCAAAACGGAGGCTGACTTCGGTTGGATAACCTTCGGTTAGGATTGCCTTTTCATGGATGACCCACTTTTTTCCGTCGTTACTTTTAAGGAGGTCGAGTTCGGGTTTTCGCTCATAAGCGGCATAGGAAAATCCCCATGCAGTCCCGTTATGGCAGGCCACTTTCCAGAGCCACCTTCCGGGCTGGAGGATTATTTGAGGTTTACTCCAGTTTTTTCCGTCGTCCGAAAAGCTCACAAAGCTGCCGGTTTGGGGGCTTTCGGTTCTTCGGCAGGCACCGCCGACGAGCATCAACCGGTCATCGGCTGTAACGCACATGTGCGGGTCCCTCAAATCCCAGCCGGCTTTTTGGAGCAAGGCTGCACAAGACCATTCTTTCGTGTCCGATGAGGAAATTATCCGGATTTTTCCGTAGTTTGATACGTGAGCGGTGCCTTCCCGAAAGCTGCAGTAGAATTTTTCATGCCGGCGGACAAGGTCGGTAAAGGCATTGTGGGGAGCCTTGTCCCAGATTTTCCGAACGTTGTGTATTTGGGCGGCTATTTCCGCGCCGGCGGCAAAGTATGAATTGCCGAAGAACATATAAATTGCCGTTAGGATTATGCTTGTTTTCATAGCCGATGCTCCCTGCACAGTTCTTTTGTGGGTCGTTTGAGCCTTTTTATATGCAACGAACTGTTTAAGGCAATTGCGTTTTTGGTGTGCGCACCAATATTATTTTACCCCTGCCGTCTGTCAAAAGGGATTCGTATAACACAGTAAGTATTTCGTTACCATACTCGATGCACTGTGCTTTGCCCCGTCTGGTAATTTTGCCGCCATCGTCTCCCTCGAAGATTTTCAGTGGTTTTGCATCCTGAAGGTCGTGTGCGTCCTCGCTGAGAAGTAAATACTCGCAACTGCGGTATTTTCCGCTGTAGCAGAAAACAAGCCGACCATCTTTAAGAGAAATAAGGTCAGGCTGGCTTATATTACTGAGTTGCCATATTGCCTGCCAGGTGGCCCCTTTATCGATGGAAACATCGACAGCTCCACCATTGCTGAATGCCACCAGTTCACCTCGGCGGTTCCATGCCAGCGCAGGTTCTATACGAGGTATCGAGTGCGTCTGAGTTTGGGAACCATCGGGATGGAGCAGAACACTACGACCACACTTCATGAAATGCGGAAAATAGAGAGTTGCGTCATTATCCCAACGAATCGCCCGGTTGCAAATGCTGGTTATTTGATTCTTCCCTTTACCAGGTATTTCGGCATGCAGGCGAACAGGTTTTGACCAGGTTTCGCCATCGTCGGAAATTACATAAAAGGTTCGTCTCCACGCCCCCTTACCACCGTGCATATCCATGACGAAATGTGCCCTTCCATCGGGCAGCATGCCGCCCCCGCAGTTTCGTGTATCCACGCCGGGCCTTGCGATGAACAGGTTCGGCTCGGTCCACGTTTTGCCCCTGTCGGTTGAGTGGGTGATATAAACCTTTGAGTTGAAATCGAGAGCATTTCCCTGCCCTTTTCGAAAAATTACCGACAGCCTATTTCCCGTCCGGGCTATTGCGGGGAAGCTCAAATAACCGCGACATTCATATATTACACCGGCATTGGAAGGTGCTACGGCTACGCCGGTTTTAGCCCCCTCCTCTCCAGCCGCCTGAGAACTACATAAAAGAAACAAAAATAAGCTAAACAGGATTTTGATGTGCATTAATTCTTCAAAGTCTGTTTTTCTCATGTTTGTGGTACGGACGATTGAATCAAGCTAAGGTTCTTATCGCATAACCCAGCGCTTACCTTTATAGAGCAGTCTTGTCTTTGACCTGTATGCGGGGTCGCCGCCGAGTTCATAATCCAGTTGGAGAGTTTTACGAAGGTATAGTTTTTTCGGAATTCCTTGTTCGTTTTTTTCTACCGGATGCTCAACCACGGCGGTTTCGTTGCTGAGGCCCTCGATAAAAAGTTTGATACTGTTTGCGTTGTGGTCGAAGTCCGACCATATAATTGCAATATCTCTCGTGTTGTCAGTTCCCTGTAAGATTTTATTTGGAGTTTCTTCGAGAGACTCGAGGAAAGGGTAGGCACTGTGGTGTCTTTGAGCGATTTTTGAAAAGACTTGAAGTGGTATGTTTCTGTCGGCGGGCAGTACCTGGAAGGTATCCGTCATGAGTTCGCACCGGGGATAGAAATCTGCATCCTGTCCGGTTCTGTTAGTCAGCGTTATTATCATATACCAGTATCTTCTGACTTCGTGTTTGGGGCCGATGCGGACGACCAACTGGCGTGGCAGGTCGAAGTCGACGTCCAGTGTCCAATCGCCCGGCTCGTGCACAATCGAAGGCTGTGGAGCCGCTAACGAGATAGCCACAAGCACCCCCATCGCTGGTAAGGCGGCGTATATAAGCGTTTTCATAAAAGCTCCTCGTAAGAGTAAAAAAGCCGAACACAAAGCAATAATAAATTCTATAGTAAACTCGCGAAAAAACCAAGAACTTTTTTGCTTTCGCCGGCACGTTGTTCAGCCCGATGTGTTTGGTCAGGTTATTTCAAACAGAAAACCTTTGCTGACGGTATGCGATTCGGTTATTGTTTGGTAGTACAGAGGTGTAAGCAAGGCTTTTGGAGTTGTCGGAAAAGGACAAATTTATGGACGAAGAACATAAATTGGTTCTGGAGGAAGTGAAGCCTCTGTTTGAATCCGAGGATACGGCGGGGCTCCGCGCATTCCTGAAGGACAAGCGCAGCAGCGATATCGCGGAGATAGTGCCTTTGTTGAACGACGAGCAAAGGATGGTTCTTTTCAATGTTCTGGACAAGCACGCGGCTGCGGAAGTTCTGGCAAAGACGGAAGAAGCGACACGAGCGGCGGTCTTCGAGCTTTTAAGTGAGCAGGAGTTGAAAAGTATTTTTATTGAGCTGGACCCGGACGATGCAGCGGACCTGCTGGCGGAGCTTCCGACGGGTTTTAGTAACAAGGTTCTTGGCAGTATGCCCGCCGATGCCGCCGCAGAGATTCATAAACTGATGAGCTATATCGAAGACTCGGCCGGCGGTATTATGGACCCCGTGGTCATAAGCGTACAGGAGCGGGCGACTGTTTCCGAGGCCATCGAGCAAATAAGAAATTCTGAAGTTGACGAGGATTTTTATTCTGTTTACGTTGTGGACAAGGATAATACATTTTTAGGTGACGTTCGAATCCGCCTGCTGCTGACCTCACGGCCGGATACGAAGATGAAACAGCTTGTGGATCCGGATACGATATATGTAGTCGCCGACGACGACCAGGAAAGAGTCCGAAATGTTTTTAGTAGAAATGACCTTATTGTAGTGCCTGTACTGGACCGGCAGCACAGACTCATAGGAAGGATAACTGCGGACAGAATCATCGAGGTGGCTGAGGAAGAAGCTGCGGAGGATATGTACGCGATGGCCGGTACAGACCCGGATGAACTGGAAAATTTTTCGGCCTTGCATGCGGCAAGGATAAGAATGACATGGTTATTGCCGTGTCTCATTGGTACGGGGATAACGGCCGTTGTGTTGATTTTTTTCGACAGGCAGTTTCATATACAGAATCTGTCCGCGATTTACAAAATGGCGTTTGTATTTGTCCCCATGATAGCTGCGATAAGCGGAAACGCCGGATTGCAGACTTCGACGATTGTAGTCTCGGGACTTGCAACCGGCCACCTGGTGGCATTAAAGTTCGTACAGGTATTAACGAGGGAAGTACGCATTGCTCTTTTTGTTGCATTGTCCTGCGGCCTGATAGGCGGACTTGTATTTTCAATACTAATCCACACCAGCATGTCGGCAAGTGTTTTATATGCGCCTGCACGTCTGATATTTGCTTTTGGTACGGCGATGTTTGCCGCGATAATGGTCGCCACCACCCTCGGATTGATTTTGCCTTTTCTTTTTCGAAGGGTTGGAATAGACCCCGCTATCAGCTCAGGGCCTCTGGTTACCACCGCCAATGACTCGATAAGCGTCTCAATCTATATGGCATTAACCTTGATGCTTGCCGGCTGAAATTCAACAGCTCGGGACCAATCTCACAAATCATTCAGTTTGTGCGGACCGGGCGGTTTGTAGGGACGATTGGTGAATGAGCAGGGGTAAAAAGTCGGGTTAAGACACTCGGCAGGTTGACAAATACGGGCAAATTCCTATAATATTATTGTATCGACGGGAAAACCTGCGTTTGAGCAGGCCGGGGCGGTTAAGACCCCTTTTGGACGTCGACGGAAGCAGAATCAGATCGGCAATGTGGAGATGACAGATGAAAGGTCAACCCATAGACAGTCATGTTCAGTTGGACCATGAGCCTGAGATAAACAAGTTGTTCGGGGCGGCCATAAAAATGGAGGCCAGCGACCTTCATCTGAAGGTTGGAAGACCTCCAAAACTTCGAATTCACGGAGACCTCAAGAACACTACCGGCGAGCCTCTCACGGAAGGAAACATGGAGCAACTGGTTTTTGAAATCATGAGCAAAGAACAAAAACAGTACTTCCTTGAGAACGGTGCACTTGATTTCGCCTGGCAGGTCGGCGATACAGACCGTTTCCGGGTAAACGTTTTTCGACAGCGTGGTTTCATCAGCCTGGCGGCGAGACGAATAACCAGCAACATCCCACCCTTCGAATCACTTCATTTGCCTGAAGTGGTGGAGAAGGTTGCAGAGGCACACGCCGGGTTGATTCTTGTAACCGGACCGACCGGTTGCGGCAAGAGTACCACTATCGCGTCAATGATCAGCTACATAAATGATAACAGACCGTGCCACATTGTGACGGTAGAGGACCCTATCGAGTATTTGCATTATGACAGAAAAGCGATTATTTCCCAGAGAGAAATAGGCATCGACGTTCCGGATTATGACGATGCACTAAGGTCGCTTATGCGACAGGACCCCGACGTCGTGCTGGTTGGAGAGATGCGAGACCGTGAGACTCTGACGGCGGCCATGAGGGCTGCGGAAACAGGGCACCTTGTGTTCGCAACTTTGCACTCCAACAATGCTTCACAGACTATTCAACGTATTTTAGACTTGTTTCCTCAGGAAGAAAGAGACCTGGCAAGGCAAACTTTCGCTCTTACCATACGCGCGGTTATCAGTCAGATGCTTCTGCCGGGATTAAAACAAGAGGCTCTGCGCATACCTGCAGTTGAAATACTTTTAGCAAACCCCATCGTAAAAAAGCTTATCAGGGAGGAAAGAGAATCGGATTTGCCTTCCGCAATTCGTGCCTGTCAAAATGAGGGGATGCAGGATTTCACCGAGAGTCTGAGGCAACTGGTCACGGGAGAGTGGATAGAGCTTAAGGTCGGATTACAGTACGCACCAAGCGTGGAAGAATTGAAGATGGCTTTAAAGGGCATAAGAAGTTCTACCACGGGCATACTTTGATTTCAGGACGCTTTCTAACGGAGTATTACATGGCGGATGTTGTTTTATCGACGGTAACGTACGGCGGTTACATATCCATAATCAAGCTGGCGTTGTTTGGTCTTGTCTTTTTTCTGTGGCTTCCGATGGTGGTATGGACCTACAAGGACGCCGAGGCGGTCCAGACTGAACGGTTGATGTGGACCGCGGTGGTGTTCGGGGCCGGCGTTGTCGGAACGTTTGTGTGTCTGCTGGTTCCGGTTTTTGCCGTTGGGATAATTTTGTACGTTTTGTTTGTGGGTGTAAGCTCGCTGGTATATGTAAAACATCGAAATACACGTGTGATGGAGTTCGACCGCGTTCTTACGCCCGAACACATCAAGGGCTTGTTTTCGTCGAGGGAAGCCAAAAAAATTGGTGCGATGAAGAGCTTTGTTTTCATAACGGCCAACGACAACGAGGTTCCGATTCCGGAGGCAAAAACACCGGATTTTTATGGTTATAACATGACTTACGAGCTTTTTAACGATGCCGCCTGGCGTCGTTCCAGTGAGATAATATTTGTTCCTACCGCGGGCGATTACGCAGTGAGTTATGTTGTGGACGGTGTGCTGCTGAAACAGCCTTCCCTGGGCAGAGAACAGATGGAATACCTTATTCCCTTTCTGAAGAATCTTGCCGACCTGAATGTAAAAGAGAAGAGAAAGCCTCAGCGAGGCACTTTCAAGATTCGCAGGGAAACCGGTGAGTTCGAGTGGGAGGTTACAACGGCAGGGTCAACCGCCGGTGAGGAGCTTAGAATTCGGGATGTTACCAGCAAAAACATCATGAGAGTCGGTGAAATAGGGTTGATGCCGGAGCAGCAGGAGCAGGTCAATTCTATTCAGGATTCAAAGCAGGGAGTTATTGTTATATCTGGACCTGCAAAATCAGGTGTTACCACGACGCTTTACGCACTTTTGCGCAATCATGATGCATTTCTAAACAGTATCGATACACTTGAGAGGAGTCCGTCGGCCGAGTTACCCAATATAACGCAGAAAGTATATTCGGATAGTGAAGCTGGAAAAGTTACTTTCGGAAGAAAGCTGCAGTCAATAATCAGAATGGCTCCGGACATTGTGGGGGTGGCCGAGTGCCGCGACAATGAGACCGCGAAGGTAGCGGCGGAGGCGGCTCAAGACGGCAGGATTATGTACGTTA
>CAZGGE010000027.1:0-18628 GCA_964524285.1 uncultured Pirellulales bacterium | reverse complement strand
GTTACTATAAAGGCAGAGAGCGTCGTCAAGGCCCTTGCAAAGTGGCTTAATCTCGTCGGCAACCGGAAAAATGCATGTGATACACTGCTCGGCGTCAGTAATCAGAGACTCTTCAGGCGGCTTTGTCCGGAGTGCAAACAGGCCTATGCTCCTAATGAAGCTATGCTCAGAAAGTTCAACATAAAGCCCGAAAAAGCAAAAGTCCTGTATCGGCCGGGAAAGGTTCAATATGACAAACACGGCAAACCTGTAACTTGCGAGAATTGCCAGGGCACCGGTTTTTACGGCAGAATTGCGGTTTTCGAAATGATTATTATGAACCAGAACCTGAAAGAATCTATCGAAAAGGCGAAGTCACTGCCGGAAATCGACTCACATCTTCGCGGGGCGAAAATGTTGTATTTGCAGGAGCAGGCCTTGCGAAGAGTACTTGACGGGACACTTGCCATTAACGAAATGATAAGGGTGCTTTCGGGCGATAAAAAGGCACAATCCAAAAGGCCTAAACAGGAATCGAAGCCGGCAAAAAGCACGGATGAAAAGGCTTGATAAGATTAACGGAGGAAGCACATGTTGTTGGCTAACCTTGTTTTAGTTTTGATTATCGTCGTGTGCGCGGCTTATCATTACAGCAAAGGAACCGTACTGGGTTCTTTTGCGACATTGGTGGTGGCCGTCATCGCAGGAATCGTTGCGTTTGCTTATTTCGAGTCCCTTGCTCAGTTTTTTGCACTGGCAAACCTGCTGGGTAAACTGTTCAGTCTCGGTGAGTCGAAAACAAGATTTGCTCATTTGGGACAGCCTCTTTGTTTCGCACTTCTTTTTGTACTTTTTTTTGCTGTTCTTCGCGTAATTTCCGGCAGGTTAGTACGTGAACGTATCAGTTTTGGTGAGCTTGGGGACCAGGTTTTACGCACCGTTTGGGGGGCTTTGCTGGGATATTTTCTGGCCGGTCTTTTACTTACAGCTCTGGCCATGGCGCCTTTGCCAAAAAAATATCCTTATGAGAGGTTCGAGCAGACAACCCCTAATCCCGACAAGCCAAACAGGGTGTTCCTGAATCCCGACGGTTTTGTTACCGGGCTTTTCGCGCTCACGAGCAACGGAAGTCTTCAGGGAAAAAGAAGTTTCGGCGTATTGCACACGGATTTTCTCAATCAGGTATTTCTTAACAGGCACAAGATTGCTGATGATATCTCGACTTTTTCACCTTTGAACGAGATATTGGTTCCGGAGAAAAACGGCGCATGGTTCGCACCGCCTGACCTGAAAGATTCCGGAGGGCAGGCGGTATCCACCAAAAGCGGTCATGCTGTAATGGTTGTTCGGGTTGGATTGAAGGTAGATTTTTTGGAATCGAAAAAAGGATTTACGCTTTCTCAGTTGAGATTAATCTGTCAGCCGAAAATCGAAACAAGAGGTCAGTTCAAGGGCGTCGCGGAAGATTTTTATCCTATGGGTTATATATCGGCCCCGCAGGTTTTTGAGAAAAAACGGTTTGATGAGATAATCCGTGTTGAGCGCTCCGATTTTGACAGCGAGGTTAAGACCGATACCTTCAAGGGCAATGTAAGATGGATTGATTTTGTTTTTGATATTCCTTCGAATTATATGCCGGTACTTGTTGAATTTAAGCAGAACAGTATTGCTGAAGTGCCGGCACCTGTATCGGGCGACCAGATACCCCGGACAAAACCTTTCTCTATGCAGAAAGAAGCAAAAGAGGACAAAAAGAAAGAACAAAAAAAGTAATTTTTTCCTTCACCAGCCTGGGTCGCAGTTGAATAATAAGCATTTTGTAACAAATCAGCATTTCGTGAAGTGCAATTATTAGATATAATTGGTATTATAAGTTGCAGGGTTTTTATTTTGCTTCCGTTAAAGGTTCGCTGATATCATCGGCGTCCGGCTCATAAAGCGGATACGGTTGATGTGGTTCCTGCTGATACCAGTAAGCCACGCTTTGGTAGGGAGCGATAACAAAAAGATTGTCGTGGCCGTGTTCAATGCTGAACTTGAGGGATTTCTGAAACGCGATGGGGTTACTGAAGTGCCAGTGATACAAACACCATCTTCCATAGTCCCGGGGATGGTAGCCGCACATAGCTGCGCCAAATTCAGGTGCACAAAAGGCTTGTCCGTCGGCGTAAGACCAGGAGCTTCCGAAATAATCCTCCGTGCCGGTGCCGTGTATGACCGGCTTACCGTCCACCACAAAGGTTTCATCTCCCTCCCACCAGGCGCCACACATTCCAGGATATTTGTCGGTGTATTTGTTTCTATCTCCACGGATGCCCGTATCAATGGCAATCACAGTGCCTGCATATTGTCCGCGTCCCTTAGTATCGAGTATGACGTGGTCTTTTCCGCGCACGAGCTTTTCTTTCCGATAGCGGGCGTGAAATCGACCTTTGTTTGATACGGCTTTGTCGTTGTGGTAAAGCACGTAATTTATATGAAAATAAATGCGAAATTTATTTTTTTTGCTGTAGTTGACCAGTTCTATTCGTGCGCTTTTTGAGAAGGGCATTGGAAAGTACATGTTAAAGCCTCTGCCGTCATAAGGTGCGACAACAACGGCTTTTGAAACGAATTCTCGAGTGGTGTCGAACGGACAGCAGAAAAAAATTCCAAGCGGCACATCGACGCTTGGCTGCTTCTCGCCGTCCCAGTACATTCTAATCATTGTTGTTTCCAGCGAACCCTGGTACCAGGTCGCACTGCATTTTTTTGAAGGTGTAGTCATCCAGATGTGTTTGACGCAGCCTGGAGCTTTTACGTTAAGAATGTCCCTGCTTTGTCCTGGCTGAACCCACCAGTAATCGGTATTGCCGCCGGACTTATCATAGCTGGAGGCACGGTAGCTCCGACAGTTTTTCATTGAACTAATGTCTTCATTGAAACCGGCACCCGCACAACCAATTGTGCACAGCAAACCGGCACATATTATAATCAGACACGGTGAATTGATAATATTAGAGTTTGGCAGCATGAGACGGCCTTTCTTATTATGTGCTCGGGCTTCTTTATGCAGGCTGATACTATATTCAATCGCGACACGTGTCAACAAATCATGTTTCTTTAGCCGGCGTTACCGACGGAATTTTCCGCGGGGCGGCGATGCGCGGTGAGGGAGGTATAATGGATTTGAAGCCTGTCCGTTCCGGTGAACGGGCCGGGTGGTTAGTTGGCGACAGGAAGTTCCTGGAGGTCAAGCTCCATCAGGTGCTCGAGATATTCGCTTAACTCCTGTTCCTCAAATGAAGCAAGAAACTCCGGCTTTGCGCTTTTATTAATCTGGCAGATGTACTCGATTAATTCCCTTTTGCTCATGTTGTAACATCCTTTTTATATAATATTACGGACTACGCCCATATCGACAGATGCAGCCTTTTTTCTTTAGCTGTGCGAAAATCCGTATATGTTCGCCCGATAACAGTGAGCTACGAGATATACTTCTTTTGCTTTGTGCAACTACAATATGAAGCATATAAAGAAAATAAACACATTGGCGACAAGGTAATGTCCAATAAAATCGAAGATAAGGTTCCTGTATACCCGCAAGAAAATTTGCGATTTTTTTTGCACTTGCGATGTTATGGATTAGACAACGTGATATCGTTGCTGGAGTTTGCGGTAAAGATGCGTACCGGGCCGAGCAAGCCGGACTCAATCAATGAGGTTTGAGACCACGGTATGCGAGGCCAGGTGGATGAGCCGGTTCTTTCAGAGAACATGTTTGTTGAGCAGTATCGTTCTTTTGATGGAAGGTGCGAATCTCCAACGAGACGATTTGACCAGAGGTTTGTAATCTGGACAGTGAGTTTGTTTTTGCCCGCCCCGGCAATTCCGGTGATGTCGTATCTGAACGGTGGCTTCCAGCATATTCCGAGGTGTTTGCCGTTCAGGCGGGTGTCGGCGATTTCCTCCACCCGGCCGAGGTCGAGAACCAGACGGTAGTCGAGGCCTGTGAGTTCAGATGGAATTTCAAACTCTTTGTAATAAGTAGCTGTCCCTGAGAAAAATTTAATGCCCTTGTTATCGGATGTAGTCCAGGAAATAAGTCTTTGGAATATAGTTGAGCAAGGAGCGTCCCAGCCTTTGGGGAAAGAGACTTTCCAAGGGCCTGCGATTTCTATCGGTGCAGGGATTTGCTCGACTTTGGCCGTCTTTGTCTCACCGGAAGCGGTTTTGAGTATGTATGTGCCGGCCTCGAAGATACAAAGTCTTGCTTTGTTATGGTTTTCGGTCGGCAGGATTTCTATAGTGGGCAATTCGGAAGTTACTGAGTTTTCAAGGGGAAAAATTTCCTTATTTATTTTTGTAACCCTTGTGAAGTGGTTTTGGGAAGTATCACGGCGAAAGACAACAAATACCGAGCCGCCGGGCGGAAGGCGCAGGTGCACTTTGGTGCCGGCAGGCACAGTGTCGTATAACAGATGTTTGCGAACATTGCCTGTATCGGGAAACCACAGTTCGGGCTGTTTTTGTTTTACACGGAAAATACAGTCAATCTCTTCCCATCGCAGCCTGGCATTTACCACAAAATATATGTCGGTTTGCCCCGTTTTACGATGAATATAGTCCAGTTCGGTTTTCCCATCGCCGCCGGTAAAGCTGAAGTCGGGACCGGTACCTTGCTCTTTCAATATGTCGCGCAGCTTTCGGCCCCAGAGGATTTTACCTTTGCCATATTTGTGTTCCTTGATGGCCTTGCCGTTACATTGTCCCCACAGTTTATCGGATATTTTCTTTATTTTTTCATCTCGTTCGGGATAATTTACAAGTGTTCTGGTTTTCACCGGTCTGGGGCCCACGACGGTAGCACCTGCTTTTACCAGTTTTTCAATTTTACGCAGGACATCGAGGTCGATATCATTGTAGTCGGGCAGGGCCAGAAGTGCGTAGCTCATGCCGTCGGGCAATACGATTCTGCCGTTTTTTGTATCCATGCGATTGACGATTACCTCGGAATTGGCGACGTCGTAGTCGTAGCCGTATCCGAGCGAAGGGTCGATGTGTTTGCGAGCGACAAAATTTGGTGCGCGGTCGCCCGCATAGTAACAGACGTCGGCGACAAAAAGTCCCCGCTGAAGCATATAACAGCATCTGGCGAGATAATAAATGAACGGCTTTGCTTTCGGCCACCATGTAGTATTTGGATTGATGTGTTCACCGGCATAGTAACAGATTCCGGGCTTTCCGAATTCATCGGGGCTGTGAGAAAAGGTATGAAAGGTAACGCGATTCATGCCTTCGCATAATTTCAGGTCGCCGAGCAGTTTGTAGTCGAAAGGTCCGTCCTGCCATTGTCTGCCGCTGGTGAAGGCTTCTGCGTCAACGATTTTTTTGCCGTAGGTGTGCACTGCGGATGACACTTCCTTAACATTGCCGTAAGGAAATGCCATCTTGAACCAGAATTCGCCTCGCGCAACGTTTAATGAGCCTAATGCCTTCAAAGCTTTGGTGGGGCGGTAAAAGTCTTCCGACCCGGGTCCACCCGATTCGGCGTTGTAGAGAAAGCCGTTACGGTTGGCGATTCTCTGGCATACCATGTGGTGACAGTCGATGAGAAGTTCTGCTAATGTTTTGTTCCAGTCGTTGAGAAACCGCCGGCTGAAATCCTTACTTTCGACCACCCATGTGTCCCGCAGGGGGTCGCCGTTTATCGGATTCCATCCCATAAGTATGGGAAGATAAATTTCGGGGTCATAACCGTGATGTTTTTTGAACTGCTCGGTAAATTTTCCGGTCCACGTAGGAGTTGGTGTGTGATAAAGTTCGAGGCTGTCGTTGATGAGGTATTTCAGGCTTATGCCTTCGAAATCGCCCAGGCACCTACGCAGCCTTCCTATTACGTGGTTCATGTTGAACTCGGCTGCGGCGCAGTCGAAGAGGTCCAGTAACGGCCCGACGGAGTTGGGGCTTGGATAATGCAGACGCTGGCCGGTGTTGGTGCAGACAAATCGAACTATCAGCCACTTTCCTCCGGGGACGTCCCATTCAAGCTTGCCGTCGTCACCGATACGCCTGGTAAGGTCTACAATCTGCGATTTTTCCTTTATAATTTTGTCGGCTTTAGCTGGAAAAGCCAGCACCGCCACGTCCTTGTAATACAGTGGCAGGCCGTCGGGCCTCCTGGGAAGTGATTTAAGAATCGTGTTTTCGCGGGGATTGGGAAAGGGAAGTTTACCTGAGAAGTGTGTGGGTCCCTCGACTTTAGTTACCGAATAAAAAAGAGCCTTGCTCGCATTTTTCGGCCCAACCCATGCACCGCCTGCATTCCAACTGCTGGAGATAAAAAGTCCCAGCTCCAGTCCCAGTTCGCCCGCTTTGTCCACCGCATGTTTGATATTCTTTAGGGACTGAGATGATAAAAACGGCGGACCGGCCGGAACTTTATTTTCCGGATTGAATTTGCATGAAATGTCCCACATTTCCGCCCCACTCATTCCCTTTTCCTTCATTTGTTCAAGCTCAAAGGAAATTCGACGCCGGTCCACGTATCCGTTCAGCCAGGGCCAGAACGCTCGCGGACGGGCACTCAACGGGGGTTCGGAGAATTCATGCGGGCACACATCGCAATTGTGTTTGCATTCTGCGTAACCTGCTCCACAATAACTACAAAAGTGCAAAAAAACAGCTATGAAAAACATTGTATTAAGGATAAAACTGGAATACATGAGCACATCTCCTTGTGCAAGGCCGGACAGATTGTTATTACAACAGATTAACGCCGGCCTGTTTGCATTTTTCGACCATGTCTTCCGGCCAGACGCTTGCGTGCACCTCACCAATATGGAGTTTTTTGAGCATGTACATACAAAGACGTGACTGCCCGATACCACCACCAATGCTTAAAGGATATTGGCCTTCGAGCAGCTTTTTGTGCCACGGCAGGTCCTTTCGCTGGGGACAATCCCGTATCTCCAGTTGTCGCAAAAGCGTTTGAGCATCGACCCTGATTCCCATTGAGCTTATCTCGAACGCTCTTTCCAACAGCGGATACCATAATAATATGTCGCCGTTAAGACCCTTTTTGTCGTTAACCGTAGGCGTTGTCCAGTCATCATAATCAGGTGCCCGGCTGTCGTGCATCCGGCCGTCCTGAAGTTCGCCTCCTATTCCTGTTACGAATACCGCACCGTGTTTGCGACAGATTTCGTCTTCCCGCTTCCGCGGCTCCAGGTCCGGATACATATCAACTAAATCTTCGGTGTGTATAAAGGCGATTTCTTCAGGCAGTATGGAAGGTAGTTGAAAATATTTATCACAAATGAGATTTTCAGTTTCCTTTAGCACCCCGTAAATTTCTCTTACGGTATGCTTGAGAAATTCGAGATTTCTTTGTTCGGCCGTGATTACTTTTTCCCAGTCCCACTGGTCCACATAAACCGAATGCAGATTATCAAGACACGGCTCATCCGGACGAATTGCATTCATATCCGTGTACAGGCCTTCACCTTTTTGAAAACCATAATCAGCCAGGACCATTCGTTTCCATTTTGCCAGTGAAAAAAGGCACTCAACCTCGCTTCCGTTATCGTCTTTGATTTGGAAGGTCGCCTTGGCTTCCACTCCGTTCAGGTCGTCGTTAACGCCTGAGCCTTTCCTCAAAAAAAGAGGAGCAGAGACGCGTTGTAGATTAAGACGCTCAGCCAGCGTTTCCTGGAAGAAATCCTTAATGCACTTAATTGCCGTTTCGGTTTCCCGCAAGGTCAATTGAGATTTATAGTCAGGCTTCAAAACAAGTTCCGGCATTATTATACTCCTCAAAGTTTCCACGCGCTGCCGGACAAGCCTATCGTAAGCTGCTTCAGACGTCAAGTTATGCATTGTTTTTTGTGCTGCTTTCGAGTTGGCCGGTCATTTTCTTAAATCGTTTCCTTCAACAAATTCAGCAAAAAGCGGTATTGACTCCGTAGGATTGAACCACGTAGTATGATAAAAATGCCCGGTTGTGTGAATCTTATATGGAGAGTTTTGCAATGAGGTATGATTCAAAAGGCTTAGCGGAGGGGGTTCTTTTTACCGACCTTTATGAGCTGACGATGGCCCAACTCTATTTCCGCATGGGTATCCACGAGAGAGAAGCGCAGTTCGAGCATTTTTTCAGGACATATCCGGATTACGGAGGCCATAAGGCTGGATACTGCATCAATGCCGGCCTGGAATGGCTGCTGGACTGGATGCAAAACGCAAGCTTCGGCAGCCGCGAACTCCGGGCACTCAGGAGACAAAAGGACCGCTCTGGAAAACCTTTGTTTTCGGAAGATTTTCTGAACTGGCTGAATAAACACGGCAACTTCGACGGTATCACAATGCGGGCCGTACCGGAAGGCCGAGCCGTGCATCCAAACGTCCCTCTGACGGTAGTAGAGGGGCCTTTCGCAATGGCTCAAATTCTCGAATCGTCGCTGCTGAATCATTTGAATTACCAGACGCTTATCGCCACCAAGGCGGCACGTATCCGCGAAGCGGGACAGAAACAACTCACCATAGAATTCGGAATGAGGCGCGCTCAGGAAAAAGGTGCAAATGCCGGCGCACGTGCCGCACTCATAGGCGGTGCTGATTTCACCTCCAATACCGGTATTTCCTGTGCCCTTGGCTATCGGCCGAAAGGAACACATGCACACAGCATGGTGGAAGCCTTTATAGCCATCGGAGAAGATGAATTGAGCGCTTTCCGTGCTTACGCCGAGGTTTATCCGGATGATTGCGTTCTGCTCGTTGATACCGTCGACACCCTCAACAGTGGACTACCGAACGCAATTAAGGTATTCGAGGAACTGAAAAGAAAAGGACATAAACCGGTAGGAATACGACTTGATTCCGGCGACCTCGCATACCTCAGCATACAGGCGGCAAAGATGTTAAACGATGCGGGTTTTGATGATGTAGCCATACTTCTTTCCAATCAGCTTGACGAAATGGTTATCTGGCAGGTGATTAGCCAGATTAAAAAAGAGGCTTCGGTTTACGGAGTGGATCCCGGGAATTTAATCGACCGACTTGCATACGGAGTGGGAACGAGTCTCATTACTTCAAAGGGATGCGCCGCTCTCGACGGTGTATACAAACTTACCGCCTTCAAAGACGGCGGCGATTGGATGCCCGCAATAAAAGTCTCGGAAAATCCTGCTAAAACTATTAACCCCGGAATCAAGAATGCTTACCGGATATATGACAGGCGGCAAAAAGCCGTTACAGACCTTATCTGTCTGCAGGACGAGAACCCCGAAGGTCGACAAAAAATTAACATGCACCATTGCAGCGAAGAAAATGTACACCGGGTAATGACTAAAAAGGAAGTTTCAAAAATCGAACCCCTGCTCGTATCTGTGCTCGACGAGGGAAAGCAGGTTTGTGACACGCCCGAAATAGAACAGATAAGGCAAATCCGCGACGACGACCTGCAGAAACTGGATTCCGGTGTTAAAAGGTTAATAAACCCGCATGTTTACCACGTTTCATTAAGCGAAAAACTCTGGAAGCTGAAAAAACAACTGATTGACAAGCACACAAAAAACCTACAGCAAAAAGCTAAGCACCCGAAGTAATAAGAATATCGAAAGGAAGCGTGAAAATGCCTGAATTGCCCGATGTCGAAACTTTCAAGAACTATTTCAATGCCACTTCACTCCATCAGAAAATAAAACATACCGCTGTAAAAGACAAAAGAATTCTTGAAAATGTTTCCGCAATAAAACTCAACAGTCGGTTGAAAGGAAAATCCTTCGACACCGCCCTGCGTCACGGCAAATATATGTTCGCGCCGGCAGGAAACAATCTCTTCCTTTTATTTCATTATGGAATGACCGGTTAACTAAAATACTTCAAAGATATTGAGGGTGAGCCCAGACATAGCCGTTTCCTGATTACCTTTACCAGCGGTTACCATCTCGGCTTTGCATGTCAACGGTTATTAGGAAATGTCTCGATAGTAGAGTCGGTTGAAAATTTTATTCGGGATAACAAGCTCGGGCCGGATGCTCTTGATATTGATTTCAAGGCCTTTCAGCAGGCCCTCAGGAATTCGAGCGCGGCTATCAAACCCGTTCTTATGAACCAGAGCGCAATAGCCGGAATAGGAAATATCTACTCCGATGAGATACTTTTCCAGGCTGGTTTATATCCTAAAACGTCTGCGAAGGAGATTTCGGATACCGAAATAAAAAAGCTCCACCGCGCAGCCCAAAGAGTGCTCAAAACAACGATAAAAAAACAGGCGGACCCGAAACAACTGCCGAACTCTTATCTTTTGGTTCATCGCGGGAAAGGTGGTAAATGCGGCAGGTGCGGCACCGGAATAAAAAGCATTAAAGTAGGGGGGCGCACCGCCTATTATTGCCCCCACTGCCAGAAACCCCAGGGATAAAGCACTTGACGTTTTCCGTTGGGAATCGACTTGTTCTACGCACCGAATTTTTCCAACCGACCGGCGTTGGCCAGTGCTATCGGCAGCAGGTCGACCGCAGGTATGCGAGGTCCCAGACCCCCCGTCATACATGCTCTTTCACCAAACGTCTTCACATTGTCGGCCCGGCAGCATCCGGACCACAGCAGCACCGGCACCGGATGCCAACTGTGGTACTTCAAAAGCGAAGGAGTGGAGTGGTCGCCCGTAACGATGACAACGTCCGGATTTAAATCCATCATTTTCGGTATCTGTGTATCGACCTGCTCTATAATTTTTACTTTTCTGCCGAAATCACCGTCTTCGCCGGCACTGTCCGTAGGTTTTGCATGCAGATAGAAAAAGTCGAAATTATTATATTGCTCTGAGAGCGTCTTGAATTCATCTTCGATTGTGCCGCCGGTATCAAGAATTTTCATCCCCAGCAGCTTTGCCAGGCCCCGATACATAGGATAGGCGGCAATGGCCGCTGAATTGAGACCGAAAACCTCCCTGTAACTCGGCCAATGAGGACACTTGGCGAAACCCCGCAACAAAACCATATTTGCAGGATGCTCATTCGCCAGAGCTTTGGCTGCCTTGTCCACAAATTCCGCGACAAGTTTGGCTGTCAACTCAGCCTCGTCAGATAATGCCTTCGGAGACAAGGGCTTTTTCCCCGTTTGTTGAGGGTCTGTGTCCGGCAGTTTCCCGGAAAGGTTTTCCCCTCTCAAAACAAGCAGAAAACGATGCTCCTTTACGGTTTCAACAAAAACCTCGGCGCCGGAGAGCTTAATTTCGCGCAGTTTCTGACAAAGCTGCTGATTTTTCTCGGTGCTGATTCGACCTGCGCGTCTGTCGGTAACAAGGTCCTGTTCGTCGATGGTACAAAAATTTCCGCGGGCGGCTACGTCGGTCTGCTGCAGGTCGAAATCTATGCCGCCGGCCGCCAGTACTCCTCTGCCTACCTGGTATTTCAAAGGGTCATAACCAAAAACGGCCAGATGTGAAGGTCCGCTGCCGGGAGTGATTCCGGGGCCGATTGGCTCGTGAAGACCGCATATTCCATCGGCTGCAAGACTGTCAAGGTTGGGGGTTTGTGCCTGCTCAAGCTCCGTTGCGCCACCTTGCTCGATGGAGAGTCCGCCCAGCCCGTCCATCAGAAGTAGAATTATTTTTGTTTCCGATGGTTCAACCAATTCTTTGATAAAGTTCAAATCCATGCGTTTTCCTTTATTAGACGATAAAAACCTGCCATATTATAAAGGGCATAACTCATTTCGAACAGTGGAAAAATTTGCTTTATGACTTGCTTTATTGTATCAATATTATTCTCGGGCGCCCGTAGCTCAGTGGATAGAGCAACGGATTTCTAATCCGTAGGCCGCAGGTTCGAGTCCTGCCGGGCGTGTTGATTTTTGAGTCGGTGTCAGTCGAAGACAACGGCTCTTTTTTTGTTCCTAACTCTGCCGTTTGCAAAGAGTTAGCTTCACTCTTGTTCTGTGATATATTGCATTGTTCATCTACTTCAACGGAGCCAATTGAAGACACCGAATGATTAGAAAAGTCAGCATTTTTTGCAAGCTGGTTTGTAAGCGCTTTTGGAAGATTCAGCGGGCTTGCCATCGGTTCCTGTGGCAACTTGATGTTGTTTGCCATGTGAAGAAAAATCTGGAATGATTCTATTGCTTCCGTTTCCGCTTCACGTAGAATGTGAGTATACCCACTCATAGTTAGGTTTATATCCGAGTGTCGCATTATTCTTTGTGCTGTTTTCCGGCCAAGATTAGCTTTTCAGGCATTTAATGGCAATATTTTGCGGGATTTTCATTGCACGGCGAATGGTCAAACTATACAATTCGTATCAGACCGGGGAAGTGCTATTTTACTTCGCGGGCAGGAGATAATGGAATATTACGCACATAGTGACCCTTCAGGTAAGTTGGCCGAAGAAGGGGCGAACTGGCAAACACTTGAGGAACATCTTAAGGGAACTGCCATACTTGCCCGCAAATTTGCGTCTGCTTTTGGTGCTGATGATATGGGGTATATTGCAGGGCTTTTACATGATCTGGGAAAATATACGCGTGCATTCCAAGGCTATCTGAAGCGAAGTATGGCTGGCGAAGGAGTGACTCGCGGAGAAGTTATTCATGCCTTGCAAGGCGCAAAGTTCGTTAATGAGGCGATCAATGATTCTGTAATTACAGACATCATTTGCAACGTAATCGCAACGCATCACGGAGGATTGTTCGATAGCATTACCGATGGCCAAAGAACATTGATTAGAAAAACAGACAAATGCGAAGAAAAACTCCATTACGAGGAGGCAAGAAAGGAATTTAATCCCAGCATCAATGAAGCGGAACTAAAAACAGAAATTTTGAATTTCTGCAACACAAGCCAGTCAAAAGATTTAAACCCACTCTTTATGCTGCATTTTCTGACAAAGGCCATTTATTCCTGTGCTGTAGATGCAGATAGATGCAACAGTGCAGGTTTGGAAACCAACGATACGAGACCGGACTGGGCGATGTTGATTGGACAGTTGGATGCTTATCTCACCTCATTTGCTGATTACAGCGATATTAATAAAGTTCGAAAGCGTATTTCCGAACAATGTCGGGAAGCAGGTGATCGACAGCAGGGAATTTACACGCTCTCCGTTCCTACCGGTGGTGGAAAAACTTTGTCGAGCCTGAGGTTCGCTTTGACACATGCCCAAAAACACAACCTTAAGCGTATCATTTACGTTATTCCTTATCTGTCCATTCTGGATCAAACCGCATCCCAGTTGCACGAGGTTTTTGCAGATGATAGCGGTGAATTAATATTGGAACATCACTCCAATATTGAACTGCCCGAAAACGCCGATGACGAGGAGAAGTATCGACTGTTGACTTCCCGTTGGGACAGCCCGATTGTCTTGACTACAATGGTGCAGTTCCTTGAGACGGTTTACAGCAATCGGGCATCAAAACTACGCAGATTTCATAATATGTCGGAGGCGGTCCTGATTTTCGATGAAATTCAGGCTCTACCGATTAAATGTGTCCACCTGTTCAATGAGGTAGCCAATTTTTTGCACACCTTTGGAGAATCAACCATTTTGCTTTGTACCGCTACGCAGCCGCACCTTCACAAAGCGGACCGTCCAGTACGATTGCCTGACAATCCGGATATCGTTAACATTATGTCGGATGAACTGAAAGTATTTGAGCGGGTCTGTATTGAAGATAAAACTCAATCTGCCATGGATCATGAGCAAATAGCTGATTTGGTTAAGAAGCAAATCGAACAGGACAAAAGCACGTTGGTCATTCTGAACACCAAAGGTGACGCCTGTAAGGTATATGAGCAGTGCAAGGGGTTTGAATGCGAGAAAGCTTTTTTGACAACTGACCTTTGTGCGGCACACCGTCTGAGTATCCTTGATCGATTGCGGGATAATCTCAAACCAGAAACAAGAAAGTTGACCTTATGTATCAGCACACAGCTTATCGAAGCGGGTGTGGACGTATCGTTTGACTGTGTAATCCGCGCACAGGCGGGTATGGATAGCATTATTCAGGCTGCAGGACGCTGCAATCGCAACAAAGAAAACGCTACACCACAATCGGTGTTTGTCGTCGATGTTAAGGATGAAAAACTTACATACCTACCAGAAATTCAAGATGGAAAAGCTGTTACGGCAAGAGTGTTTCGTGAAAATCAGGACAGCAACCTGTTGAGCGAAGAGGTGATTAGTTGGTTTTATAAATATCACTTCTACGAGCAGAAGAACAAAATGGACTATAGGTTGCATGACGGACGTACAACTATATACAGCTTGCTCAATGACAACTCATTAGGAACAACGGCTTACCAAAACAGGAACAATAAGAAATACACAGGCTTGCCGTGTGCCTTTCAAACAGCAGCGGAAGCCTTTTCCGTCATTGAAGGTGACCAAATCGGAGTGGTTGTTCCGTATGGCGACGCTTTGAAACTCGTTGATAAGTTTGAGAATAATTATAGTCCGAAAGACAGATTACGGATTTTGAAGCAATTACAGAAGTATACGGTATCCGTTTATTCCAACGTGATGCAAAAACTCGAGTATGTCGAACGAGCCGTCGAAAAAATTGATGACACATTTTACTTGCTGAGTCCTGATTACTACGACGCAAAAGAATATGGGTTAAGGCGTGAAGCGATGTTTTCACTATTGAATGTATGATTAAAGGCAGGTGTTAAATGGACAAAAAAAGAAACTCAGTTGAATTCAAGATCACGGGCCGATATGCCTTATTTTCTGATCCCGTTACGCGAGTGGGCGGCGAAAAATTTTCTTATCAGGTTCCAACCTATCAGGCCCTCAAAGGCATTCTCGAAAGTGTCTATTGGAAACCGACGTTTATTTGGTATATCGACGCTGTTCGAGTGATGAAAAAGATTCAAACTGAGTCCAAGGGGATCAAGCCATTAAAAATGGATAATGCAAAGAAGAGCGAATTGTCGTACTACACCTACTTGCGTGGAGACCGACATGGAGACCAATCTTTAGAATATCAGGTTCTTGCCCATTTTGAATGGAATGAGCACCGCGAGGAACTTATCGATGACCGTAACGAACATAAGCACCACAACATTGCCAAACGTAGTATCAGAAAGGGGGGGCGTCGTGATATCTTCCTCGGGACTCGGGAATGTCAGGGCTATGTCGAAGAATGTGTTTTCGGCGAAGGAGAAGGGTTTTACGACCAATATGGAGAACTGGATTTTGGCGTTATGTTTCACGGCTACGACTATCCCGATGAAACAGGAGAAGACGAGCTTGTCGTCCGCTTGTGGAGGGCAAAAATGAAGGATGGCATCATCGAATTTCCGGCGCCAAAGGATTGCGATCCTTCCTTGCGACGATCTATTCGTAAAATGACGGCAAAAGAATTTGTGAACAACCGAAACCTCACGCTCATCGACAACGACCTCAGCGTGGCGGATTTGGTGAAGGAGAATTGAAATGGGATTCTGGCAACATTTAGCAGACAGCTATGATCGAAATGCCGATGCGTTGAAAAAGAGCTACCCTCTCTCAACAACCACGATTTCGAATAATTCAGATATTATTGCTGTGGTTATTATTGATGGTGCAGGCAATTATTGTGATTGCGAAGTTATCCTCAAACGCCCGACTGGTAAAAAGCGAACAGAAGTTCCTCTTATAAATATTCCGGTTCCGGTAACAGAAAAAAGTATGGGGCGATCAAGCTTGGGAGCTTGGAAGAATCCGCATCCTGTTTTTGATCAGTTTGATGTCCTGAAAGGTGAAGGAAAAAAGTTTGAAGTCTATATTGCGCAGTTAAAAGCATTTGCAGACTCTGAATTTGCAACGAATCAGGTGCGGGCGATCTACAATTATATCCAAAAGAGAACGTTGGAGTCTGATTTGTCGAAGGTAAAGCTTAAGGGTAAAACAAACATCATATTTCGAGTAGATATACCGGGACAACCTCAGTCAAAAGTATGGGAAGACGAGACGTTCTTCAAGGCGTGGCACCAATATTATCTACATGTGAAGGATCGGCAAGCTGATACGAAAAGAATGGCTAAAAAAGAATTAGCCGAAAATAAGAAGTTATCATCACCCCAGAAGAAACATCTTAAAGAACTTGCAAAGATAAAAGATATGATATCGGTGGACTATATAACTGGTGTTGAACAGCCAACAGCCATATATCATCCGAAAAAAATCTCGAATGCATATGCATCGGCAAATTCAAAGCTTGTCTCTGATAACGATAAGACAAATTACACCTTTCGAGGTAAATTCAGCGAATCATCAGAAGCCGTATCCATCGGCTATGAAACTACTCAAAAAGCGCATCAGTTTTTGCGGTATCTCATCAAAGATCGGGGATGTTGCTGCGGCGAACAGGTGATTTTTTCCTTCACAATTGGTTCGATGGAAAAGGTATTGCCGCCCCCCATAGAAGAAAAGAGTATTTGGAGCATATTACAGAAATCTATGCTGCAAACAGAGAACGATATGCAAATTCGTCTTCGTGCCGAAACGGGCTTTGATTACGCCGATGCGCTCAGAAAATCCCTGGCCGGTTACGGTCACGGCAAGGCGTTGGAGCAACATACCAGAACGGCGGTAATGGCCTTAGATGCAGCTACGACAGGACGGTTGTCCATCACCTTTTACCGAGAATTAGATCGAACTGATTACCTCAAAAAAATAGCTGACTGGCATAATCTGTGTAAGTGGCATCAAAAATTTTGGGACAAAGAAAACAAAAAGTTTATCCCTTATACCGGCGCTCCGTCCGTTGATAAAATTATTGAAGCCGTTTACGGCAGAGCCCGCGGCGGTAAGGACGAGAGCTATACAAAAATCAAGAAAGCAGCTCGGGAGCGGTTGCTCCGCTGTATTTTTGATGGTGCGTCTTTGCCAAGGGACTACATGGAGTCGGCAGTTCGCCGGTCTTCTAATCCATTGGGGATTACAAAGAAGAATGGGAAATTCGACCGCAATGGTTTTGAACAGGTTGTATCAACGACATGTGCGTTGGTACGAAAGTATTATAAACAAACTAAAAATGAGGACTACAAAATGAGTATTGAAAAAGACAGAAAGGACCGCGATTACCTTTACGGTAGATTGCTTGGCGCTGCGGATAAACTGGAGGAATATGCCCTCTACAAAATGGACAACAAGCGTGTTGTTACTGCAGCGATTCGGCATATGCAAGCCTTTGCCCAGCGTCCGTTCAGGACGTGGCAAACGATACACGGCTGTCTTAATCCGTATATCCAGAAAGTGAAAGGAGGATTTGCGTTTAATGAAATTCAAGCGATAAATGATCAGTTCATGTCTGGCGACTACGAAAAAGATGCGCCGTTGAACGGTTCGTATCTGATAGGGTATTATCACGAACGAGCGTATATAGACAGCCTGGTTGCGGCTGCTTCTAATAAAAATAAATCTTCACATATCAACGAAAAGGAGAATGACAATGAAGGACAATAAATCCCTCACAAGCAAAATCGATTTTGCAGTGATCATTTCCGTAAAACGGGCAAATCCCAATGGTGATCCACTGAACGGAAATCGACCTCGCCAGACCTACGATGGTTATGGTGAAATATCCGACGTTTGCCTCAAGCGTAAAATACGCAATCGCCTGCAGGATATGGGGGAGTCAATCTTCGTTCAATCGGACGATAATCGAGTTGACGAACACCGCTCTCTTAATGCCCGTTTCAATGCAGCAAATCTTTCTGACAAACGTAATGATTCATGTGCAACGTGGTTTGATGTTCGCGCCTTTGGCCAAGTCTTCGCCTTTCCCAAAAAAGGAAAGGGAAAAAAGAACACAGACATGGAAACTTCGGGAGAAGATGCTGACGCAGTGTCCATTGGAATTAGAGGACCCGTAACTATTCAGAGCGCATTCAGTATTGACCCGATTACCCCGGACAGTATGCAAATTGTCAAAAGTGTCAATCTCGAAACCAACGAGAAAGAGCCGGATAAAAAAGGGTCCGATACTATGGGAATGAAGCATCGTGTTGATAAGGGAATTTACGTAACTTACGGCGCCATCAACACGCAACTGGCCAACAAAACAGTTTTTTCGGATTCTGATGCTGAAAAACTAAAAAAGGCCCTACAAACCTTATTTGTGAATGATGTATCTTCCGCCCGCCCGGAAGGAAGTATGGAAGTAGTGAAGGTGATCTGGTGGAAGCATAACAGCCCCAGCGGTCAGTATTCCTCCGCAAAGGTTCACCGCTCATTGGAAGTCAATGCGAATGGAACCTATAGCATAAAGTCGTTAGACGGCCTTACACCTGAAGAACTTGATCCATTGGAAGGTGAGGCATTACAAGAGCTTTGTAAATAGCTCGATGTTTAAATTCGACAAAGTCGTATTGCACAAAACAGGTTATGTATACAGATGAAGACTTATTGCCGATATCTGGTTTGCAGCATTTGATATTTTGCCGGCGGCAGTGTGCGTTGATACACATTGAGCGGGTGTGGCAGGAGAATTATCTCACGGCACAGGGCAGGAGTCTGCACGAGAAGACGCACGATGGAGGGACCGAAAATCGGCCGGGCGTTCGGATAGTTCACGGGCTGCGATTGCAAAGTCTGAAGCTGGGCTTAGTGGGTCAGGCGGACGTTGTAGAGTTCCACAAGTCGGCAGCGGGTATCGGTCTGGCAGGAGTTGAAGGGCT
>CAZGGE010000026.1:21424-26877 GCA_964524285.1 uncultured Pirellulales bacterium | reverse complement strand
AAATACTCTCACGACCCGCCGGCCTTCCTTACCGCTTAGCCGCTGCTCTACGCCCACGCGGTCCCAATTCCCATTCGCGCACATTCGCGTTATTCGCGGTTCCCAAAATGATTTTTTCCCTGTACACCTCTGAGTTCTCTGCATACCTCTTTTGCATATTTTTCAATTTTTTCCTTTACATCAAACTTCAAATTTTGTATAATACTCACTTAACATAACATGCTCTTTGAACTACAACACGTTGAGAATTTCACAAATCGGGGAGGCAAACAAATGACCTTCATAAAAACCTCATCGGCAGAAGGCCGATTCCTCACTTTTGCATTTTTCATTTTGAAATTTGAATTTGGTTTCAAGCTGGCTAAATTACCCCCTTGTTTTGCAAAACAAAGCCAATTTCAAAACCCGCCCATTAACACAAATCCTTTTATTGCAAAGCCTTACAAAAACCGTACTCCAACCCGCACCACAAAACAAACCCAATTCAAAGCCAATCCAAACCCAATCAAACCCAATTTACCCCCTCTAACGACTCAAAAAATCAAATACAAACCCAATCAAACCCGATTCGAACCCAATAAGCAGTGTACCCCACGTGGCACATCGCCCTATGCAATACAACGTCAGCCATCTGCTCTCCAATGTACCTCACCGAAGTCAATATTCTTTTCAGTTGACGCCCCTCGGCAATTCAGCTACCCTGAAAAATCGCATGGAAATAACAGCTTCGTCGAAACAAAAACCTTCCGGAGCTAAACACAAAATGTACAAGTACTTACGACAATTATGTTTGATTCTTTTCCTGCTGAGTATCCCGGCCTGTAATGCCTGTTCAGCCACACCCGCCGCCGAGTACCTCAAACTCCTCGAAAAACAGATAAACTACTCTCGCTCCCAGCTCCCCCTCATGGTCGCCTCAGCCGAAACCGCCGCCCAAAGCTTCGTAAAAGGCGGCCGATTATTCGTAACCGCCAACTACGGCAGTTTCGACCAGGAAGCCACCTACCGCGCTGGCGGACTCATAAGCATAAAACCCCTGCCGCCCAAGCCTATAGAAAACCTTTCAGATGCCGACGTCCTCCTCGTCGGCACAAACCCAAAAATCTCACCGTCTTTTTCAAGACAGCTAAAAGAATGGTGCTCAAAAAACGCCACTGTCATCATCTTCGCCTGCTCGGGCAAATCCCTGCCGGCAAAACTCAACACCTCAAATATCATCATCGCATCTCAAACCCCGGGCCTTACCTTAAAAACAAACAACACCCGAAACCTCTGCCCAGTCGATACCGTCGCCAATGTCATAAATCTCTGGGCATGGACCGGAGAGTTCGTGGCCGCATGTACCAGGCTCGGCAAAATGCCAACCCTCTATCAGAGCTACGGAATGCCCGGCGGCCTGCAAAGAGGCAAAAAATATCAGGCAAAAACATTCCACCACGACATGAAAATCAAACCCATCCCTCCCAAAGTCCTCGCCACCGCTTATCTGGATTTCATACAGGAAAAGCTCGAACACTTGCAGCATTCCCAAATGCCAAAACTCACACAGGCCGGAAATTGGTGGAAGAATGTTACCAAAAACAACCGGGCTACAACCATCACTATAGGACACATGTTTCCCCGGCATTTCCAGGACAGCCGTGCACCGACCAGAAGCAAATGGCTAAAGACAAGTCCCGGCAAAAAAATCGATACAGAATTCCCGCCAGGACACCTCGTAATCTTCTCCGGCTACCAGAAACCGCCGCAAGACCTTATATCCCGCGCCATAAAAAAAGACTTCAATTTAGCTTATTTCACCGCACAGCCGGCAAATATCCCCGACCCTGCAAAAAATATCATCTGCATCGAACCCGGCTGGCCCGTTGCCGACGCCTGCGTGAACGTCCCCGGATACGACATACCAATACTCACACCCAGCGGCGTTATAAATGCTGCTGTTTACTGGTCTTTATTGGCTCAGGCATGTAACGGAGGAAACTGACATCCGCTTCAAAGCTATAATTTTCGACCTCGACGGGACCCTGCTCGATACACTTAAAGACCTCGCAGACGCAATGAACGCTGCGATCGTAAAGCTCGGCTTCCATCCGCATCCAGTGGATGCATATCGCTACTTCGTCGGCGACAGTCTGGAAATAGAAGCCAGGCGTGCACTGCCAAAAAACGCTCTCGATGACGAAACCGTAAAAAAATGCTGCGAAATCTCAAGAGCCGAATATGCAGAAAAATTCGCCGACAACACCGTCCCTTATCCCGGCATACCCGAATTGCTCACCACCCTCCAAAGCCGAGGAATACCACAGGCCATACTTTCCAACAAGCCGGATGATTTCACACAACTCACCGTCCGCAAATTGCTGCCCGGCTTCGAGTTCGATATTGTGCTGGGCCTTAAGCCTCCCCTGCGAAAAAAACCTGACCCCACCGCCGCATTATCCATAGCCGAAAAACTAAAAGTAAAGCCGGCAGATATCTTATACCTCGGCGATACAAACACGGATATGCAAACCGCCGTAAATGCAGGTATGTACCCTGTGGGTGCGCTGTGGGGCTTTAGAACCGCTGAGGAGCTGCTGAAAAACGGCGCAAAATACCTGGCACAAAAGCCGCCCGACATACTCAAACTCATGGATTCTGATGATTTATAAAACCCTCATGAGCAAACCACTGTTCAACGTTCTTGCCATAACCTGCGCAGTATTTTGCCTGCCTCTGCCTGCTTTCGGCGCACATAAAATCGAAGTAACAAAAGAACTCTATATCGAACATCCGCGTCCCGGCACCGCTGCGTTCGTCATAGCATACTATGTTGGCCCCGCCCTGGAGCTGATTGAAATACATACCACTATGTGGAAAAGCGATGAACCAATGTTGCCGACAGCGCGTTATTCCAACGACAACGGCACAACCTGGTCGCAGTTCAAGGAACTCCCCACGATAGTAACCGAGCAGCAAAAAGCCGTTATCTGGTGGTGGACCAGGCCCATACTCTATGACCCAGGTACTGATAAATGTGTTTCCGTCTGGCTTCGCCAGACCCGCTTGAAAGAACCGGCCCACAAATATTACGACCATTGCTTCTGTCGAACCTCAAGCGACTACGGCCGAAGCTGGAGCGAGCCACGCCAAATCATTTACGAAGAAGGATCCCGTTTTGACCCTAATCATCCTCTTGACCATGACTTTCTCCGGCACAACTCTATGTATTTCGGCAATAATCTCATTCGCAATACTAACGGCACCCTTATCTTCGCAGGTACTTCCGTAAATATACCGGAAGATGCCCCCGACCCGGACCCGACAAAAAGCTACGGCACCGCCGCCAAACCCTCCGACGCAAGAAACATCGGCTCAGCCTTGTTCGTTGGCATCTGGAATGAAAGCAAAAACTGCTATGACTGGAAAAGCAGCAACCGTGTCTACCTGCCGCGGTTTGTCTCCAGACGAGGACTTATGGAAGCCGCTGTCGTTGAACTCAATGACGGCAGTATATTAGTCGTATGGCGGGGAGAGGATACCGACGTTACTGCCGGAAGAAAATGGTACAGCCTTTCTAAAAACGCCGGCCGAACTCTTTGCAAAATCCGCGAGTTAAGATATGACGACCACAGCCGTTTTTACTCACCCTCAAGCATACATGACTTGATTCGCCACAGTCAAACCGGCGCCTTATTCTGGATAGGAAACATCTGCTCCGAGCCGCCCAGAGGAAACTCTCCTCGTTATCCGCTGGTTATTGCTGAAGTCGATGAGGCTATCCCTGCTCTCAAAAAGGATTCAGTAACCGTTATAGACGACCGCGGCGCCGGTGACAGCCCGCGCCTGCAGCTCAGCAATTTCTCAGTTATAGAAAACCGCCGAACTCATAATTTTGAGTTATATGTAACCCGCCTCGGCGCCGACCACGATAATTTCTGGCAGGGCGACTGCTACAAATACACCATAGCAATAAATTGACACTTTTTGTTCTTTTGCTTACCCGGGCGGCAATATAAAATGAAATTCGGCCTGTTTTTGATATGCTTTTTGCCTGTTTTTGACCTGCCTCAAGCATTGGGATTTTCCTTTGCATCTGCTCGTAAGTTAAGTTATAAAACCCCTTCTTTGAATTATAAACGGGGCAGAGCAAGCCCCTCAGACGCAAGAGCCGGTTTACACAGGAGTTACCCATGCCTGAAAAGAAGCAGTATATTGCCGTTGACCTCGGTGCCGAAAGCGGTCGCATTATGCTCGGCACTGTATCGCAGGCCCGTCTCGAAATGGACGAGGTTCACCGTTTCACCAACGGCCCGCTTGAAAAAGATGGTTCTTTGCGCTGGGACTTTCCTAAACTTCTTACAGAGGTCAAAACAGGAATTTCGAAAGCCGTCCAAAAATCACAAGAGGAACCCGCCGGCATAGGTTTTGATACATGGGGTGTTGATTTCGGCCTGCTTGATGCGAAAGGAAATCTAATTGAGAATCCCTACCACTATCGTGACCCTCGCACAGACGATATGATGGAAAAGGCCTTTGATATCATTTCAAGGCGCCAGATTTATGACCAGACCGGTCTGCAATTTATGCAGTTCAATACTATTTATCAACTTCTCGCCATGAAATTATCCAATTCTCCATCTCTATCCAGGGCTTCCAAGCTGATATTTATGGCTGATTTATTTCCGTACTTTCTTTGCGGACGAACCTTTGCGGAATATACCCTTGCGAGCACATCCCAGTTGATGGATATGCGAACCGGCCTATGGGCTGAAAAAATCTTTGAAAAGCTCGAACTACCCATACACATAATGCCGGAAATTGTAAAACCCGGAAAGATTGCGGGAAAGCTCAGTGATTCCGTTGCAGCGGAAATCGGCTGCGGGCCAATACCCGTTATTTCGGTCGGCTCACACGACACCGCTTCGGCTGTTGCAGCAGTTCCCGCAGGTGATAATAACTGGGCGTATTTATCATCGGGTACATGGTCGCTTTGCGGTGTTGAAGTTCCGAACGCCATTATCAACGACAAAACCTTCGAATGCCCTTTTACCAATGAAGGCGGAGTTGAAAATACGATAAGACTACTCAAGAATATAATGGGTCTCTGGCTCGTACAGGAATGCAGGAGACAGTGGAAGCGAGAAGGCAGTGATTTTTCATACGACCAGCTGACACAAATGGCAGAACAGGCAGAACCTTTTGCAGCATATCTCGACCCGGACGACAAAGATTTTATAGCACCGGGGGACATGCCCTCAAGAATAAAGTCGTATCTTAAGAGAACAGGGCAGCCATCTATCGAAGATAAAGGTCAAATCATTCGGATTATTCTTGAGAGCCTGGCATTAAAAACCAGATGGGTCATCGAAAAACTCGAGGAAGTAATACAGGAAGAAATAGAGTGTCTGCACATAGTAGGCGGAGGAATCAAGAACGAGCTTCTCTGTCAGTTCACAGCGGACGCAGCAGGT
>CAZGGE010000026.1:0-21414 GCA_964524285.1 uncultured Pirellulales bacterium | reverse complement strand
GCCACGGCAACAGGCAATCTTTTAATGCAGGCCCGTGCGACGGGTCGGATAGAATCTTTGGCCGCCTTAAGGGAAGTTGTTCGTAATTCCATCAAACTCGGCCGGTTTGAGCCGCAGGACGTTGAACTTTGGGACAAGCATTATACTGCAAGCAACCTTCGGTAGCCGGTGGAAGTCCTGGAAATTTTCAGGAGTATTATTTTGATAGAAGACCTTGAAAAACGACTTGACAGTTTTGACGCAACTGAGAGAAAGAACGCCCTGAACGCACTCTGTGAGCAGGTTGCTACGGGACAAATAACCCTGCCTGAGCCGGGTTCATACATAAACATGCACTGCCATACTTTCTTTTCATACAACTGTTACGGCTATTCCCCCAGCAAACTTGCGTGGCTTTCCCGCAAGGAGGGTCTGGTCGCCGCAGGTATTGTTGACTTTGACGTCCTGGACGGACTCGAAGAGTTTTTAAAAGCAGGCAGGATGCTCGGGCTGAAAACATGCGGAGGTCTTGAATCCCGCGTTTTTGTTCCCGAGTTTGCCGACAAAGTCATCAATTCGCCGGGAGAGCCGGGCATTTCATATCACATGGTTGTTGGTTTCGCCTCCACAAATCTGAAAGACGAGCAGCAGAATTTTCTCAAGAAGCTGCGTGAACTCGCCCAGCAGCGAAACAGGGAGCTTACAGAACGGGTTAATAAATACCTTAAACCCATTGTACTTGACTACAACAAGGATGTTTTAACTCTGACCCCCTCATGTAATGCTACCGAGCGACACATTTGTCTTGCTTATGCCCGAAAAGCCGCCGAATACTTCAAGGATAACAACACACTCGAAAAATACTGGGCAGGGAAGCTGGACATCGAATCCGGCTCGCTGGAACTGCCGGAAAGTGTTCCCCTGCTCAATACAATACGCAAGAAAACCATGAAGCAGGGTGGTGTCGGATATGTACTGCCGGACAAAGGTTCGTTTCCTTTGCTTTCCGATACGAATCGTTTTGCACTCGCCTCCGGCGCTATCCCTACCGTTACCTGGCTCGACGGGACAAGTGAAGGTGAAAAGCATATTGAGGGACTTTTAGATGTTGCTATGGGCAGCGGGGCAGCCGCTTTGAACATAATCCCCGACCGCAACTATACTCCGGGCCGCAAAGACCAGAAACTGCAGAACCTTTATGACGTTGTCCAACTCGCAGAAAAAAAGAACCTGCCGATTGTGGTGGGCACGGAGATGAACAGTCCGGGGCAGAAGTTCGTTGATGCCTTTGATACCGCAGAGCTTTCACCGCTTTTGCCTGTTTTCCTCAAAGGTGCATACATACTTTATGCTCACTCTGTTTTACAGCGTCAGGCCGGGATTGGCTACACCAGCGAGTGGGCGGCTGAAAATTTCGATTCCGTAGAAGATAAAAATCAATTCTTCCAACAGGTTGGAGAAATGCTTCAACCTCAACAAGAGGACTCGTTATCGAGTTTGCCCGCCGATGCAACCCCCCAACAAATTCCGGAAAAGCTGAAATCGTCATAAAGGAAAAACACCAATGGCAACAATACCAGAGACTCAAGGTGCTGTTCAACTTATCGGCCCCGACAAGCTCACATTTAACGACTCGAAAAAGGTACACAGGCCCGGGGCGCACCAGATACTATGTCGGGTCGAAACTGTGGGTTTGTGTTTTTCCGACCTCAAGCTGCTCAAGCAATTTTCGTCCCATGTACGCAAAAGTGAACTTGTTTCCGGCATAGAGCTTGATATTCTGAATGAAATCCCGAGTTATGTTCCCGGCGAATTGCCGACGGTGCCGGGCCATGAAGCCGTTGTTAGAATTGCAGAGGTCGGCTCCGAGGTCATCAAGTTCAAGGTGGGCCAACGCTACCTCGTTCAGGCCGACTACCGCTGGCTGCGAACGGCAACCTCAAACGGAGCGTTCGGTTACAATTTTGAAGGTGCGCTTCAGCAATATGTTCTTTTGGATGAGCGAGTCATTACTTCTCCAGATGGCGAATCGATGCTCATACCCGTATCAGAAAAGCTATCCGGCTCAGCGGCCGCTCTTGTGGAACCGTGGGCCTGCGTTGAGGATGCGTATGCCTCAAAGGAAAGACGATACATTAAAGGGGGTGGAAAAACCCTGATAGTTGCCGATGCTAAACCGGAACCAGAAATTCTAAGCTCTTTCTTCCATAAATATGGTAAACCGGATAGCATAACCTGGCTTTCATCATCTGCGCCGCCCGAAAATATGCCGGCTCCGATAAAAGCGGTCAAAAGTCTTTCGGAAACCGAGGATGCAGTTTACGACGACATCCTTTACTTCGGCTGCCGAGCGGATACTGCAGAACAACTTTTTGAAAAGCCGGCCGTGAACGGGCTTATCAATCTGATTTTATGCGGCGGAAAATTTGGACGCAAACTTACCATCAGGATAGGCACGGTTCATTACGGCGGAAAAAGGGTCATCGGGACAACAAGCTCGAATCCCGCCGACTCCATGAAGGTTATTCCCGAGACTGATGAATTACGAGAAGGCGACAGGGTAAACGTGGTAGGCGCCGGCGGCCCCATGGGGACAATGCATGTCATAAGAAACATCTGTCAGGTTATACCCGACGTTACTATCCTTGCGGGCGATGTGGATGAAGGCCGACTACAAAATCTTTCAAGAATTGCAGCACCTCCGGCTCGGGAAAAGGGTGTTGACTACCGGCCTTACAATTCGAAAACAAATCCGCTGAAGGAGCCTTGCGACTACACAGCTATAATGGCACCTATCCCTGCTCTGGCGGCCGAGGCCGTTGAAAATTCCGCGAATCGAGCAATGATAAATATCTTTGCGGGGATACCAACAAACCTCACCGCGGACATCGACCTTGACAGCTACATAAACAAGCAATTATATTTCATCGGTACAAGCGGTTCCACGCTCGAAGATATGAAGCTGGTACTGGAAAAAGTCGAAACTGGCAGGCTTGACACCAATACCTCCGTGGCTGCTGTCTGCGGACTGGCCGACGCCGTCAACGGAATCAGAGCAGTAGAAAAAAGGTTAATTCCAGGAAAGATTGTTGTTTATCCAGAATGTACAAATCTCGACCTTACTCCGCTGGAAGAGTTAAAAGGCAAAATGCCGGAACTCGCGAGCTGCCTTAATAATGGTGTCTGGACTAAAGAAGCCGAGCAAAAACTTCTAAAGAATTGTCCATAATTTGCAGTTAAAAAATAATTGCCGAGGAGATAATTATGCCTGAAAGCGAACAGATTCAAAATGCATACGAAAACGCAAAACAAATCTACAGCGAAGCAGGTGTAGATACCGAAAAAGCCATCAATCGCCTTTCGGAAATAGCGATTTCTTTACACTGCTGGCAGGGCGATGACGTAACCGGCTTCGAATCTTCGCAGGGACTGACCGGCGGTGGAATAATGGCGACCGGCGCATATCCCGGAAAGCCGCGTAATCCCGACGAGTTTCGCCAGGACCTTGAAAAGGTATACAGCCTGCTTCCGGGAAAGCATCGCCTTAATCTTCACTCGATATATTCTGAAACAGGGGGCAAGCGCGTTGAAAGAAATAAGCTTGCGCCCGAACATTTTGCCGGCTGGATAGACTGGGCGATAGAAAAAGAACTCGGACTCGATTTCAATCCTACCTTTTTCTCGCATCCCAAAGCCGCCGACGGCTTCACGCTCTCCAGCCAGGACGAGTCTGTAAGGAAATTCTGGGTGGAGCACGGAATTGCGTGCAGGAAAATCGGTGAGAAGATGGGGAAAGAACTTAAAAATCCCTGTGTTAACAACGTCTGGATACCGGATGGTTATAAAGATACACCCATTGACAGAAAAGCACCCCGGCAAAGACTGAAAAAATCCCTCGATGAAATATTTGCTGAAGATATCGACCCTGATTATCTTCTTGATGCCGTCGAAAGCAAACTATTCGGGATAGGGGCGGAAAGCTATACCGCAGGCTCACACGAGTTCTACATGGGATATGCAATCAAAAACAATAAACTTCTGACTCTCGATGCCGGTCATTACCACCCAACGGAGGTCATATCCGATAAAATTTCGGCGGTGCTTACATTTCTTGAGCAGATACTTTTGCACGTAAGTCGCGGCGTGCGATGGGACAGCGACCACGTTGTTATTCTGTCCGACGAACTTCGGGCAATTGCACAGGAAATTGTCAGGGGCGATTATCTGGGCCGCGTGCATATCGGCCTGGATTTCTTTGACGCCAGCATTAACAGGGTAGCGGCGTGGGTTATCGGCACAAGATGTATGATAAAGGCGCTCTTGATTGCATTGCTTGAACCTGCCGAAAAACTCCGCAGCCTCGAAGCGGAAGGCGACTTCACTTCGCGGCTGGCCATGCTCGAAGAGCTTAAAACCATGCCTTTTGGTGCGGTCTGGGATTATTATTGCCATAAGAACGATGTTCCCGTCGGCCCGGACTGGTTGCGGGAGGTTAAATCCTATGAAAAAAACGTACTAAGCAAACGCTCTTAGCATTGCATGAACGCGGCTTTTTACGTTTTTAGAATCAGCAAATAACAAGAGTTGATATTGAAAGGTGAGCAAAATGTCAGAGGCAGAGTCTCGCGAAATCGTCGAGCGGCTGGACAAGCTCAACGAATTTGAACGACAACCCGTTACGCCTGACAAGCTGCACAGCGGCAGGCACTTTGCAGGCGTTTTTGCAGGCGAACACGTAGCAGCAACCGAATTTGTCATCGGCGCATTATTTGTAAGCCAGGGTGCACATACCTGTGATGTCATCGTAGGACTCATCTTTGGCAATCTTCTCGCGGTCCTATCATGGGCACTTATCTGCGCACCGATTGCTGTTGAAACCCGACTAACATTATACTGGTATCTGAGAAAAATCGGCGGCCCCATCGTTATGATTGTATACAATATCCTTAATGCCGTTATGTATTGTATCCTCGCTGGTGCAATGATTACCGTTTCCGCCTCTGCCGTTAGAATTCCGTTCGGTATAGAACCGCAAACCGGCTGGTTTCCGACCGATTTCAGATTCGTGCTTGTCGTGCTCGGCGTTGGAGCAGTTGTGGTTATGCTCGCCATACTTGGCTTCAAAAAGCTCGCCCAGTTTGCCGAGGTATGTTCGCCGTGGATGTTCCTTATGTTCATCGCGGGCGCCTTGGCGCTACTGCCTGCTATTGTAGCCCGGACACCGGAAATCAAGGCCCTGAATAGTTTTTATGACTTTTGGCAGCTTGCAGATGCGAAAATCTGGCCGGGACCAAAAGCAGGGGAAACGGGTCTCGGTTTCCTTCACATCGCCTCTTTCGCATGGATTGCCAACCTTGCAATGCACCTGGGGCTGTCGGATATGGCACTATTTCGTTACGCTAAAAAGGCTTCTTACGGCTTCTATTCCGCTTTCGGGATGTATCTCGGTCATTACCTTGCATGGATTTGTGCGGGGATAATGGGTGCAGGTGCGGCACTCGTTGTTCAGCAGCCTTTGACAGACCTTGATTCCGGTGCAGTTGCGACTCAGGCCCTCGGTCTGGTTGGTGCAATTGCGGTTGTGATAGCAGGCTGGACCACATCGAATCCCACCATTTATCGCGCCGGGCTGGCATTACAGGCAGCCACACCCAACTGGCCCAGATGGTTCGTTACACTCATTGCCGGAGCGGTTACTACAATCGTAGCCTGCTCGCCTTTCGTTTTCACAAAACTACTTGATTTTGTCGGTTATTACGGACTCCTTTTAATGCCGATAGGAGCAATTGTTACAACCGAGCACTGGATATTTCCCAGGCTTGGCCTGACAAGATATTGGGTTGAGCGAAAAAGAAAGCTCGTCAACCGGCCGGCTTTGCTTGCATGGGGCATTACGCTGGCAGGCATTATTCTTTTCCAGGAGGACGGCCCTCTATATAAACTCTTCAACCTTCTCAAAATGGAAACAATCGCGAACTTTTTCCAGTCAATCGGTTTCCTGCACCTTTTCTTAATGATAATACCTGTGTGGTTGTGTGCTTCGATTCTCTACATAATATTCGCTTATCGAGAAGGTGCCGCCGAAAAATTGCCGCAAGAAGAGACTACGCCCGCTGCGGGTCCCGAACCTCAACCGCAAGTGGAAACATCTCAGAAATACAATGCACCTGTGAAAAAATCACCGATATATTACATTTCCGGCACCATTGCCCTTATAGCACTTGCCATGTGCTTTTTCCTTGCTCTGTGGGTATCCATATCATCACAGGATAATTATCAGGCAAGGCATGACTCATTCAAAATCATTCTAATATGGGTTACAACTATATACTTTATCAGCGGCACTATCTGGTTCATACTCAAGGAAAAAGGGGAACCTGATTCATGATACCGAAAATTATATAACGCAAATTTATACAATCTGAATAAAGGAGTAATGCAGCATGGATAAAACTCTGGTGAGCCTGATAAAAATTTCGAATAAGACGGGAAAAGACGTCAGTCTTGTGCAGGGGGGTGGGGGGAATACGTCGGCAAAGACACCGGATGGAAAATACATGTATATAAAGGCGAGCGGGACAGCCCTTAAAGATATGAGTGCCGACAAAGGCTGGCGAAAAATTCGCCTCGGTCTTGTTCGTTCTATAATTAACGATGAAACTATTGTTCGGCTTCAAGACCAGACAAGAGAAGTGGAAGTGGTAAACCGGCTGCTGCTTGCGTGTGAAGATAACTTCGATTCATCCGTCAGGCCTTCCGTAGAAGCTCATCTGCATGCTTTTCTCGACGATTATGTAATTCACCTTCATCCCAATGCGGTAGGGGCCTTTGTAAACGCAAAAAACGGAAAAGCCAGACTTGAAAAACTATTTAAGGATCAGAAACCACCCATACTCTGGGTTTCCTACGCCGACCCGGGATTTATGCTTGCCAGAAAAGTCGCTAAACTTACAAGCCAATATAAGCAGCAGTATGGTACGAATCCGCGTATTCTCTTTCTTGAGAAGCACGGTCTTTTTGTTACCGCACCTACACCGGAGAAGGCATTGGGATCGGTTCGGATGGTTATCAAACGTTGTGAATCCAAACTCGTTTATCCTCGAACGGTTCGCAAAAAGGTTCCGGATTCCGCCGGCATCAATCATGTAAAGCTCGCCATTCGAAAGGCCTTTTACGATGCAACCGGCCGATATTCCATGGTGCACTTTTTCGCGGATGAGCGTATTTTAGCTCACATGCGTCAGTCCGACATAAAAAAAATCCTCTCCGCACCTCCTCTCACACCCGATGAACTGGTTTACGCCAACGGCCCGGCCGTCTGGATTGATAACCTTGATACAGAAAGGCATACACAACGACTTGCCGCCCATATAATAAAAGCACAGAAACCACCAATGACGTTCCTTGTAAGGAATCTTGGTCTTTTCGTTGCCGCTGAAAAGAGACTTGCATCCACAATAAGAGACATTGTCGTAACCTCCTTATTCGTTCGCACTAATGCAACGCGCTTCGGCGGAATCGCGGCACTTAATAAAAGACAGCGACACTTTATCAATGAATGGGAGGCTGAGGCGTTCAGAAGAAAACTGGCAGCCGGCGACTCAAAAGGAAATTTGCAGGGACAAATTGTCGTCGTAACCGGCGGCGGGAGCGGACTCGGTAGAAGTATTTCTCTTGGGCTTGCACGCGCGGGGGCGAACATTGCTATCGCAGATATCGATAAAAAGGCCGCACAAAAAACGGCCGAATTCATTCACAAGGAAAACCCGAACGCCCAAACGCTTCTGCTCGAATGCGACGTAACAAAAGAAGAAAGCGTGCACAGAGCATTCGAATCTTTGCTTCACGAATGGGGAGGTCTGGATATTGTTGTCAATGCCGCCGGCATCGCTCCCATGTTTGCTCTGAATCAAATGCCGGTCGACAAATGGCGACTCACGCTCGAAGTGAATCTTACAGGCTACTTTCTCATGGCAAAAACGGCGGCCGAAATCCTCATCAAACAAAAAATGGGCGGCAATATTATCAACATCAGCTCCAAATCCGGTCTCGAAGCAAGCAAAAACAATACAGCCTACAACGCAACGAAAGCCGGCGAAATACACATGGCCCGCGGATGGGCGATGGAACTCGGGCCTTATGGAATCAGAGTTAACTCAGTCGCCCCGGGAAACGTATTCGAAGGTTCCAGAATATGGAATCCGCAATATATCAAAGCCGCCGCCAGAAAATACGGCATCAAACCCGAACAGGTCATACCGTTTTATGTAAGAAAGACCTCTTTGAACAGGGAAATAAAAGGCAGTGACGTTGCGGATTCGGTCGTCTTTCTCTGCTCGGATAAGGCAAGAACAATAACAGGACAAACCCTTGTCCCTGACAGCGGACAGGTAATGGTAAGGTAATCCTGTTCCTATACTTCGACGATACTTATCTGTTTTAAGTACTTTCGGGACAGGAAAGGATATAATCGTATAACTCACTCAGTTTTGCGGTCGCAACGGCTACCGTACAATCCGCCGCCCCATAATAAAGATATAGACGGTCTATTTCTTTATGGACCGTGGCTCCGGTCGGAAATACTACTCCTCCAACGTCTCCTACACGTTCGTAATGTGCCCTCGGTCCCAAGACCCATTCGTCGCTGCGACGAATGACTTTCCAGGGTTCATCCAGAGCAAGAAGAGCAAGGCCAAGTCTGTATATGGCGCCTGCGGTCGTAACCCTGACACCGTGATAAAAAACCAGCCAGCCATGCGGTGTTTCTATTGGGGCGCAACCGAGTCCTACACGGTGGCAATCCCAGTATGCAGAACGTGTCCTGATAAGTGTTCTGTGGTCTCCCCAGTGCTTCAGGTCGGGTGAAAAACTTATCCACATATGAGCCTCTCCGCGAACAATCGGCCTGTGGATTAATGCAAATCTTCCCTTGAACCGCCGTGGGAACAAACAAGAATCCTTGTCCTCCGGAGGCAGAAGAACACCAAGCCTGGCAAAGGTTTTGAAATTTTTCGTAATTGCCAGCGACACCACCGGCCCGCCTTCACTGAAGGAAGTATAGGTAATGGCGAATTGTTTTTGCTCTTCAAGCCAGACGATTCGCGGATCTTCAAGACCGTATCTTTCTTCCTTCGAACTCTGGTCGGCCTCGAGGGTTGGTGAATCATCAATCTGCCAGTTACTGACTCCGTCACTGCTGCGTGCCACCGTCAGATGAGAAAAACCGCGCATATCTTCCACTCTAACCAGCAACAGTGTTTCGGTGTTCAATTTTACCGCAGCAGGATTGAAGACCGCATTGGCGGCGTAAGGCCAGCCCTGCGACGTCAGAATCGGATTTCCCTGGTGACGGCTGAAAAGTTCATAAGCTTTTTCCTGTCGCTCAAGGTTCACCATTTATAAAGCTCCAAAATTGTCGTGTTAAACACTACGAAGAATTAAAATATCACAGCCGATTACCAAATTCAAACCGGTCTTTATCCAAAGCTCTTTTAATTGCAGCCCATCCAGTTTCTGCAAAACGTCTTCATTTTATCGGCCAAATTAAGAACCGACTATAAAATAACCCCCTGACGTTTCTACCCTGGTCAGGCATCGCTTTTAACCAGTTGCCTGTCGTAAAGACCCTGGTATATCGCACAACTTTCGATTAAATCCCTGTGCCGGCCCTGAGCCACTATGCGTCCATTGTCCATTACCACTATCGAATGCGCGGTTACCACGGTACTGAAACGGTGGGCTATTATAATACTGGTAAGGTTACGCATTATTTCCTCTATCGCTTTATGAATTTTCGCTTCGCTGTCCGGGTCTACCTGACTGGTTGCTTCGTCGAAAATCAATATCGACGGGTTTCTCAAAATGGCCCTTGCGATAACAATACGCTGAAGCTGTCCCCCGCTCAGCCCCGCACCCTGCTCACCGATTACAGTTTCATAACCCTCAGGCAGCAAATCAATAAACTCGTGAGCAAAGGCACGCTGAGCAGCAGATACTATTTCCTTTTGGGTAGCTTCGGGCTTGCCGTAACCTATATTTGCAGCAATTGTATCGTTAAAGGTAACAATATTCTGCGTAACCATCCCAATCTGGCTTCGGAGACTAAAGAGACTCGCCTTTCGAATATCCACACCGTCTATCAGGATTTTACCGGAATCAGGGTCATACAATCTCGGTATGAGGTTGGCAAGGGTTGTTTTACCTGAGCCGTTCGGGCCTACAATTGCTATATTCTGACCCGCTTTAACAGTCAGATTCACATGCTTAAGGGCGGCCTCATCCGAGCCGGCATAACTGAATGACACATCTGTGAACACCAGCTTTTCTTTCAAAGGCTTCAGCTCGATTGCCTGTGGATTTTCTGTCTCCCGGGACTGGTCAATTACATTATAAATTCTTTCCGCAGCCGCGTTCGATTTCTGAAGCTTATTCCAGAGGCCGCTGGTTTTGCGAAGCGATTCCGCGGTAATGCCGAGGGCGATAAGAAAAGTAAAGAACTCACTCGGCTCCATCTTGTTTTCGTATACCCACTGAGCTCCAATAATTAATCCAACGGCTCCAGCTATCATACTTAACGTCTCCAGTAGAGGTCCGGTCATTGCATCAAGTTTGGCAAACTTGAACTGCTGCTTCAAAAGCCTGCGATTAATCGCATCAAATCCGTTCCGCTCGTAACCCTGACAGTTGTAGACCTTCACCACTTTAACCGCGCCCAGAACTTCCTGTAGTTTTCCCAGCATCCGTGACCAGCTTCGCAAAGTCTTGTGCGAAACACGCTTTATCTTTCTTCCAAGATTGCCTATGGCATACAACGAGGCTGGAGCCGCGCCAAGAAATATCAAAGTTAAAGGTAAATTGATACTCATAGCCAGCACTATCGTACCCACCGCCTTTAACGGTTCTCGCAAAGCCTTTCCGAAAAGGATGTTCAAGCCCTCTCCGGAAGCCTTCGTGTCGCGGACAAGCCTGCTTACGGTGTCACTTGACCCATGTTCGGCAAAAAACCCTGCAGGTATTTCCAGGGAATGGCCGAACATATCCTGACGCAAATGAGCCACGGATGTATGAACCACTTTTTTTACAGTGTAATCCTGGAAAAAGCGGGCGGTGCACCGCAAAGCAGTTACAATCGTAACGATAACAATTATCAAAATTACCGACCGTTTGGAGTTCTCCCTGCTCACCTGTCGAGGAATAAAGCTGATGGCGCTTTGAACAAAACCTGCGTAAAAAGGTTTGTTCGTGGCGGCGAATTCCGTCGACGCCAGCTCCAGGCCGTCGAGAAGTTCATTGGATAAAATTCTTTGCTCGCCTTTTTCCTGTATAAGTTCAGTGCCGGCTCCCACAACCAGGTCACCTTCTTTAAGCCCCGCTTTGTCTGCCACCCCATCATCTTCCACCCACGTTACACGCAAACGGTAACGTGTCCCTGGATTCTCCATATCTATCTTGTCGGGCAGATAAAATTCCACACCGTGGCGGTGCTTACTTATTGATCGGTCGACCCAGCCATGCAGACCTTCCTCAAGCATCATCACCTTCAGCAGCGGCAGCACGGTCCCAACGCTAACTGCAAAAAGCATACCCACTACGACCGCAGTGAAAACAATCACCACTATCCGGTGCCACTGGGGCCAAACATATTTTAAGATTCGCCTGAGAGCTTTCATCAATTCGAATTCCACAAAGAATCCAAAATAACCTCCGGTATCGTAATGACGAATGTCGCACAATAACAGACCACCATATTTCGGTCAAGACACAAGAATATTGACGAAGGTACGTCTTTTTGATATTGTCTTTTCTTTTGTTGAGGATTTCAAACATGAAAATTGACCGGCTCGTCCTCGGTGATTACGAAACAAACTGCTATATCGTGCGTTCGGACAACGCCGTCCGAGAATGCCTTATTATCGACCCCGGCTTGCAGCCCGGCCCGCTGGTGGATTTGCTTGAATCGAATCACCTGAATCCCTGTGCTGTAATCCTGACTCACGGCCATGCAGACCATATCGCGGGTCTCCCGACCATCCGCAGTAAATATCCTGATGTTGCCGTTTATATCCACAAAAATGATGCCCAATTGCTTGGTAAACCACAAGCAAATCTCTCAATTCTTACAGGTCAATTCCTTAGAATTGCCCCCGCCGACCACCTTCTTGAAGAAGGCGACCTAATAGATGAAGCCGGCATACAACTCAAAGTCATTCATACACCCGGCCACACGTCAGGCGGAATTTGCCTCTACGCCGAAAACGAAAACATCCTCTTTGTCGGTGACAGCTTATTTGCGAACTCGGTCGGTCGAACCGATTTTCCGGGCGGAAATATGCAACAACTCATTAGCGGCATAAAGGAGAAAATCTGCACTCTACCCGATGATACTACCGTCTATCCCACGGACCCGCCACAACAGTCGGCCTTGAAAAAAAACACAACCAGTACCTCATATAATTCAAAACCGAGTTCCCTGAAAAGCTCATGGTATTATTTCCAGCCAATGCCTGGCTGGAACTTGCTACGCTCGCATCCGAAAGACGCGCTCCGATTACCGCCTATATCAACCGAACATCCGAAATAATCGCCAGCAGCGCCGCAATCCGCACCGGTAAATCCTCGACAAAGCTCATATAGCGAACCCATTTCATATCAGATTCTTCATACGCCCCCGAAGCAGATAATGGCACACAGACAGAAGTACCACACCTACAAGAACCCCCACAAAGACATTTGTCGAACCCTGATTTCTCACCATTGAAAGAGCAGTTCCCGCCGCCGGCGGATGTACCATGTCGATACTAACCATTATTAAACACGCCATAGCAACAGCAAGCGGATACTCGGCCAGCGCTCCAAGCCCTGTTATGCAAATAACAGTTCCGGCAACCAGACCAATCAGATGTCCGCCAATAAGATTTTTTGCTCTTGCAGACTGGGTATGCGGCAGGGTAAAAACAATAAACGTGCTCGCACTTATCGCGCTTATCGCTGCAAGTTTCTCTTTTCCGAGAATTAAAACTAGAACAAAAAGTATAGCCCCCGCAAGGAAGCTTTGAACGACGAACTGCTTCCAAAGTCTCCTGCATCGAGCAATCAGAGGCTCATCGGTCGCCACAGCCCCGCCTTTCAAATTCAAATTCCAGACAACAGCCACTTATTAAGGCGAGGCGTGTGTAATCATGGGGTCAATTACACACCACCCCGCCTGTTATTCTACTCCCTTAAGGTCCCGTATTGCCCATCCCTGGTCGGACCTGATTATCAATTATTATAAAACTATATTCCAAATAGAATTATATTCTCAGCCGCCTCACGAATATTCTCGTCCGTATCCAACCGTCCGGATTTTACAAGCTTCTTAGCATCTTCAACCGTTATACTTTCATTTTTTTCAGCTTTTTGTGCCTTGCTGATAAGCACCTCGTAATCCACTCTCAAAGATGCATCCTCACCTGAGTTTACAGCAGGCAGCTTATGCTCATGGGGGGAAGAATTGTTACAAATATCGTGTATGTGACTTTCTCCTATCTTATCAAGCATAGCCAAACCACCTAAATATTATTGTCCAAATCCGTTTCTTTTTTCGTTTTTACTTCCCAAAACTTTAGGATTTTTTGCCTTAATTTCACATAATTGTTAAAGTTTTTATGTTTTTCGGACGATAACAATTGGTTACATATCTGTTTGGTCAAGCGTTTTTGCCGTCTGATAAACCACAAATTTCAGGAATTCCAACGGACTAACCGTTATCAGGTGTTCATGTAACCTCTTGAAATCGCTTCTCTTGCACGCCTCGAGATATTCCCGGACACGTTTTCCGACGACCTCATCGGAACTATCCCATGTTTGCTCAATGGCCCAGACCACCGCTGCATCTCTCAAATCAATCAACTTAAGCCTGAGACCAATACTCGCATGAGGATACGGCTGATAGTGTGTTACGGCTCCAACAAGTATAGCATCACAATTAAACGTATCATGGATTCGAGCCAATTCATCAAACGTGTAAGTCCTTTGTTCATCGGGGGTTAGACTTTGCCACTCAGGTTCACTATTTCGTACAAGCATCACCCTAAAGAGCTGTTTTTTCTGCACCGCCTGCAATAAAGCTTCGCTAACATCCTGCGAAACCCGGGGATACGTGGTTTCATTAATCAATTCAGCCATCACAACAACATCAAGTTCACGTATATCTTTTTCAGGATTCAAATAATGATATTTTGGTGCAGAAATTGGCCGATGCGAATAAACCTCGCAGCCACAACAACTTATGAATATCATCAGCCAAGTTGACAATATCCGCGATTGCCAGTGAAAGCATTTTATTCGGTCAAAAACACACATCTCAACATTCCTTCTAAAGTACCTTTGTATGCCGGCCAAGACCGCCAAACGCTTAATCATTTCGTTGCTCCACCTTTTCTTTAGCTACCACTTCTGCTGGTTTATTTTTACCAATATCACCATTTACAGGCTTATCAGAGCCGTTTTCATCCGCCGTAGCAGTATCTTCCGGCTCGCCTCCGAGGATTTTTAATACCTTATACAAAGCCTCGAGCTGGGCAACTTCAGCTTCACGCATTTCGTTGCGAAAACCCAATATATCCTTTTTCCAGTTATTAAGCTCAACCCGGGTTTCCACCAGAAAGTCGTTTGCTTCGCTGAGTTCCTTCTCCGCCTGTTCGAGATTTTCCTGTATTTCAGTGATTTGAGTTTGTAACCGCTCGTTTTCACTTCTTAGCTGCTTATTTTCTACACTCAGGCTTGATACCTCTTTGGAAAGCTTTGCGTATTTCTTGGATAATTCTATTGCGGACTCTACGGCAGTTGGTCCTTCGTAAGTTACCTGTTTATGTGAATGCGTGTCATCCGAATTAACATTTGACCTGGCGTACTCTAACTTCGTTGATTTGACTGATTTTTTGCCGGGAAGTTCTAATCCCGGGCATCCCGCCTGCAGCAACAAAAATACAAGCATAAGATACAAAATTAGATATTTGACTCGCATCATTTTTTCTCCTACTGATTTGACTCTACCGGCTCTTCTTCAGGAACGGCAGGCCCGGCATAATTACATTTCAATCTTGTTTTCCTGCCACAAGTACAGGTTAATTCTATCAAGACAAAATCAGTGTCTTTTTTGATTACACGTGCATCAAGTTCAGCTTTTTCAGCGACGGCAGAAGGCGCCGATGTGGATTGCTTTTGGGCAGCAGTCGCTAACGGCAAGTTTATGCTTCCATTAACTTTTACGTGTTCTGCCTTTAGAATTCGAACCGGCGATTTTTCCATAACCAATCCAGCTTAACTTGAATACGGCTTTTTTAATTCAGGCGCAATAATCTATAGAGTGTTCATCGTCGTCGTTACGGACCAGTTGCAACTGGTCGATTTCATCAGTCTGCTGTTCCTGAGAAAACGGCTGTCGTGAAGACGAACGGTTCTTCTTTTTTTCATTCTGTTTTTTCTTTTTTTGCTCTCGCGCCCCGGTCGGGTCTATTCGACCGATATTTTGCAATCCTTCCAGGGGTGGTATCACATTACTATTGTCATTCGACATCTTTGTATTCCTTAAGCTTTACTAAAAGATTAAATAAAGCGCGCGCATGCAACTGGCTTACGCGAGGCTCGGTTATGTCAAAAACTTTGGCTATTTGTTTCATATTCATATTCTTTTGATAATAAAGCAGGATTATCTGGCGTTGTCTTTCGGTAAGAGTCCTTATTGCCTTTGCAAGGTGGTCAACAAGCTCGGCTTGTTGAATTTTATCCTCAGGCATGGTTGTATCGGCCGCGGCGAGGACAGAACCGAGTGCAGGTTTATCCTCTTCAAGGTTGTGAATCGAAATAAAGTGCTGTGCTCTTGCACCTTTCATTGTCTCGTAAAGCCGGTTAAGAGAAATATCCATTGCTTTGGCAATCTCGGAGTCGGTGGGCGGTGAACCTTTTTCATTTGTGATTCTTCGTGTTATCCGGGCGGTTTCCTGAATCCGTTTATTCAAATTAGGCGGAACAAAAGTCCAGCTTCTAAGTTCGTCAAGTATCGCTCCTTTTATTCTAATGTAGGCGTAAGTTTTGAACTCAGCCTGATAAGAGGGGTCGTAATCTCTTGCGGCCTTAACCAGACCTACGGTACCTGCGGATACAAGGTCTTCAAAACTTAAAGGAGGTTTCAGATATGAAACTACTTTTCGAGCGATTTTTGGTACCATATGCAGGAACTCCGTAACTCGACGGTTCTGTATAGTCCTGCTGTTCTGATCGACATAAGCACGAGATGCAACCGCTTGAAGATGGCTTTTGGGCTTACTGTCCACGGTAACGGAGCTGCTGTTGTGATTTGTGTTTTTATTCACGCTTGTCTTCCTCTTCCTGCCGTTTGACAGTGTCGGAAATCATGGCTCTTATTGCTATCGAGTTGACGGCCTTAGTTGCAAAACGTGTAAATACATAAGTCAATACAAAAGCTATGACTGCCCTTTTGGTACAAGTCCACGAACATAACCCACTTACCGAACCGACTGTCGCAACGATAAAGAAAGCGACGACGGCCAATCTGACCGAGGCTATGCGGGCATTTAAAGGCATCAGCAATATCTCCATTCAGCAATCACTCTATTTTTTGTACTTTGGCTCATGATTTTATTGAGTTGTTTTAATCAGTTCTTTTTTGTCGATTTGTGCCTGTTCTTCCTGCTTAAGGTTAATTGTTTGAACGGGTTCAATTTCGGTGCCGAGCACTATTTCGTCATAAGCGACTACCGGCAGATACGGCACCGTTCTTGAAAGCATTGTACTTAACGGCGCTCTTACTCTTGAATCACAAAGCATGACAACATTTTCGCTTCCTTTGTCCATATTCTGTTTCCATGACTCTGCAATTTCCCTTGTTAACTTCATTGCCAGTTCGGTAGGCAAAGCAAGTGTGATATCGTCAGCGTTCTGCTGAATTGTGGTTGCGATTTTATGTTCAAGCACCGGCTCGATAGTAATAGCCAGAATTTTGTTTTCTTTAGTCTTGTAAAGTTCGGTGATTGTCCTGCTAAGGGATTTTCTTACTACCTCAGTGAGAAGCGTTGTGTTTTTAGTCTTCGGAGCGTTTTCTCCAAGTGATTCAATTATTTCGGTTAGCTGTCTGATTGGTATTCCGTCTTTAAGCAGGTTTCTAAGTACTCTCTGCAGAAGTCCGATACCGACAAGTTCCCCGATAACATCACCCACCAGAGCGGGCTGGGTTTTTCGCAATCTGTCGACGAGTAGTTGAACGTCCTGGCGTGTAAGCAATTCGTGGGCGTGCTTTTTCAGAGTTTCTGAAAGATGAGTAATGAACACGGATTCGGCATCTACGACGGTATATCCATTTAGTTCAGCTTCTTCCTTCAATTCGGGTGATATCCACAATGCAGGCAGGCCATACACGGGTTCGGTAGTTGCTATACCTTTGACTTTTTTTTGCACGTTTCCGGAATTCATTGCGAGGAACATATCAGGTTCAAGTTTACCGCCGGCAACAGGATGGTCTGAAATTTTTATTTCGTAAGCAGTCGGTTCAAGAGTGATATTGTCCCGAAGCCGAACGAGCGGCACAATAATCCCCAGCTCCTGTGCAAATTTTTTACGAAGCGCTCCAATGCGTTCGAAGATAGCGCTATCCCTGGCCGGGTCGACCATTTTAATAAGCCTGACGCCGAAATTGACCGATACTCTGTCTATATCAAGCATTTCCTCCACGGGCTGCTTATCAGATTTTGGTTTTTGTTTTGCTTTTTTAGAGCTGTCCTGTTTTTCCCTGCGTTTTGCGGTAAAACGTCCGGTCAGGAATATTCCGGTGGCGAGTAATATGAATGGTATGGGAGGCAAGCCCGGCACCATTCCCGTAAGTGCGACAATTGCCGATGCCAAAATCAACGGCTGTCTGGCCTTGAGAAATTGCCTGCAAAGGTCCTGGCCTACACTTCGACGGGAGGATATTTTGGTTATTAAAAAGCCTGAACTGACGGATATGATTATTGATGGTATTTGCGTAACGAGTCCGTCACCGATGGAAAGAATTGAGTACGTTTTGACAGCTTCGCTAAGGTCCATGCCGCGAGAGTATCCCATAGCAATACCGCCGACGATGTTTATTGCGGTTATAATCAGGCCCGCTTTTGCATCGCCTCTGATGAATTTGCTTGCACCATCCATGGCGCCGTAGAATTCACTTTCCTTAACGATTTTCACACGTCTTTGATTGGCCTCGGCTTCGGTGATGGTACCCGCATTAAGGTCGGCGTCGATGGCCATTTGCTTTCCGGGCATGGCATCAAGTGTAAAACGAGCCGTAACTTCACTTATCCTTTCGGCGCCCTTTGTAATAACGATAAACTGTATAACAACAAGGATAAGAAAGATTACGAGACCAACCACGAAACTGCTACCTGCTACAAACTGCCCGAAAGTTTCAATAATTTTGCCGGCATCACCCTGAAGCAATATCAATCTGGTGGAAGCTACGTTAAGCGAAAGTCGAAATAACGTTACAAACAAAAGCAGGGAGGGGAAAGTCGACAATTCCAGAGCTTCCCTGGCTGCAAGGGTAACTATAAGTACGGCAATAGCGAGTGAGATGCTGCAAGCCAGCAGTAAGTCCATGAGTACAGTCGGCAGTGGTATCAATAACGTAGCCAGTATAGTAACGAGGCCGACCGCGAGGACGATGTTCGAGTTGTTGTGAGAAACCAGATGGTTCTCATACACCTGTGGTTTTTGTGGATTATTAACAACCACTTACTATTTACCTTGAATCAATAAGTATTAAAATTTCATTATTACTGTGCCGCTGCATTCCTGTTAGAACCGTTGATACCAAATATTTCCTTTATTCTCACTCCAAATCGCCCATCCGCAACTACGACCTCGCCGGTTGCGAACTTGACGTCCTTAAGATAAAGCTCGACCGGCTCATCAACGGACTTGTCGAGTTGAACCACGGAACCAGGCCCGAGTTGCAAGAGTTTTTGTACGGACATTACTGTTTGGCCGATGGATACCCTGATGGGCAAAGTCATACCCAAAAGAATGTCGACGCCGGCATTATTTGTCGCTCTTGTGTTTCCTTGTTGAGCCTCTGGAAACTGAGCAGATTTAACGTCGGTACCGGTCTGTTCTGCTTGTTGTTGAGCGTTGTTCTGCGGCTGCTGGGTTTGATCCTGCTGTGTTTGTTCCTGAACTGCTTCGGTTGTTTCCGGCATAATAAAATCTCTTTCTTTAACTGGTTAACTGGTTATTTTCATTTAGAATATACTATTGAAGATTCTGATTTATATTTTCAATTACGACGGCATAATTGCCCTGCGTTTTTGCCATCCACCCCCGGAACAAAGGCCGACTTTGAACAGTTATGTCAATCGGTTCATCGATTTTTTTGTCGAACAGAACTATATCGTTAACCTTCATGTCCACAAGCTGTTCAAAGGTAATGGCGGTATTACTCATCTCAGTAGCTACCGCAATATCTACCTGCTTTATGATATTGGTAAGAGCACGTTTTATGCTCTCAGGTGAAATATTTAGCTCATTTGGGTCGGTTTTACCCACGATTGCATTAAGTTCTTCGCATAACATTACGACATGCAAAGTTTCAACGTCATCTTTATTTTGGTCACCGGAATCGGATGGTTTTGCATGCAAGGTTATGTTGTAAAGTTCACAGGCGGTTTCGATGTCAATACCAGGACGGATTTCCCGGAATTCTTCTCCACAGGAAAAATCTTTTGACGGATGGCAATCTGTTAGGACCTGAGCCACCTTACCTATAAGGTCTGCCAATAATGATTGTTCAAGTGGAGCCATTTCTTCATCTGAATTGAGGTCAATCCGGGTTTCGCCCAGGAGCTTTTTAGCCCAGATTTTTCCGGTTTCAACAGGAACACATATTACACCTGCTAAAGTAGAGAACGTGGTCTTTTGCTTCTGATTGGCAAGAGAAGATTTACGACTATAAATGGGCAGATAATAATTTGTAATTTCAGGAGTAATAAAGTCCTCGGCATACTGCTGGTCAGCAGAAGATAAAGTAACCTGATACTGACAGCGCATAAATTCACCAAGCTTCCTGGAAAATCCTGATGTTACTCCATCGGCAAAGTCGTTCAAAATTACAAGCTGCTGTTGATTAAAATAATTAGGCCGACGCCAGTCATATTTTTCAGCCGGTATCTTAGTTTCATCTGCGGCCGGTGTTGAAACAACGGCATTAAGCAGGCTTTGCATCTTTCGCCTGGTTGAATCAGCAACTTTACTCATTGTACAGCAAATTCCTTGAGCAATATTTTTTTAATCTTAGGTTTCGAGTCAGGAAAAAGCTCTTCATTAAGAGCGTCGGAAATCTGTGCCTGAATTCGCCTTAGATTTTTGTCGCCTGTAACGTCGTCAAGCGCCAGGCTTGACAGATAAATAGTGAGCCAGTTAATCAGAATCGGTTGTTTTGCATCGAGCATTTTTCTACCGGTTTCTTCATCCAATACGGAACTTATCTCAAGAGTGATAACTGCTCGAACGTACCGGCTTACCTCGGGGACATTAAGATTTGCAATGACGGGGGGAAGCTCATAATACCAGGGGTCACCTGAAGCCTTTTCGGATTCTCCTCTGGAATTATCCCGGCCGGTTTCGATTGTAGAGTTTTGCTGTTCAGATGTTTTAATATCGGCAAAAATGTTACCGATGCCGTAGCCTGCCCCGATTCCGAGCAATATTACAATTAATATTATGATATTCTGAATCGACAATAATCGTCCGGTCAGGCTTTTTTGTTTTTCATCTTTATTTTCGTTATTATTATTTTTTTTATCTGCCATACTTACTCCAATAAAGTATTTTTGATTCTTTTATACAGTCTGTAGCACACCAAGACTGCGATAACGGCGGATTTTATCTCTTAGTGTCCTGTCGCTTATGCCGAGGATTTTAGCTGCCCTGGTCTGATTGCCGGAGGTTCTCTGCAATGTATCCAGAATGGCATGACGTTCAACTTGTTCAAGAGGTGCGGCGGCGGGCATTGATATTTTTGCACCATCTGTTCCCTCGTTGCCGGCGGGCTTCGGGCGGGATTGGTTTTGTTTCAAAGGCAGCGGCTGAAGTTCATCAAAAAGCCAGGATACGTCAGCAAGAGACAAAACAGACCCGTCACCGAGTATTAAGGAAGTCATAACAACGTTTCGAAGTTGTCTGACGTTACCCGGCCAGGAATGTTTTTCAAAGACAGCCATCATTGCGGGATCGAGGGATTTAATACGACGTCCCGTTTGCCCGGCATAGAGATTCACAAAATGCCATACCAAATCAGCAAGGTCTTCAACCCGCTCTCTCAACGGTGCAATAAAAATGCGAACGGCGCTCAACCTGTAGTAGAGGTCTCGCCGGAATCTGTTTTTTTCAACCTCCTGGGGCAGG
>CAZGGE010000025.1:13290-26888 GCA_964524285.1 uncultured Pirellulales bacterium | reverse complement strand
AGCATATATTTGCGGGTTGGGGTATTACGAATTGTATGTCAACGGGCGAAAGGTCGGCGACCATGTTCTGGACCCGGCGCAGACGGATTACCAGGCGCGTGCGCTTTATGTTACCTATGATATTACGCGTTGTTTGAGGCGCGGTAATAATGCTGTCGGGGTTTTGCTTGGTGCGGGATGGTACGACCAGCGGATTTTGATGCGGGGTAAGGCGTCTTACGGTCAGCCTGGAGCGATTTGTATGCTTAGAATAGAGTACGAGGACGGGCGGATTGAGGTTGTCGGTAGTGATGAGAGCTGGAAGGTCAGCGGGACGCCGATTACCAGCAATCAGATATACCGGGGCGAGGTGTTTGATGGGCGGTTTGAGCCAGCGATAGAGGAGGTTTGCAGTGCGGAATTCGACGACGGCTTGTTAAAAAATGCTGAAGTTGTGGAGCCTTTGAGTCCGAGGCTGGAGGCGCAGAAGCTGCCGCCAATAAAGGTGATTGAACGGATTAAGGCGGTTGATTTGACGCAGCCGGAGGAAGGTGTGTGGGTATATGATTTGGGGCAGAACATTGCCGGCTGGGCGAGGCTGAAAGTAGAGGAGCCTGCGGGGACACGTGTGACGCTGAGGTTTTCGGAGGAAGTGAATGAAAATGGTATGATAGACCCTAAGAGCACGGGGGTGTTCCTGACGGGGAAGCCTCAGACGGATGTTTATATCTGTGGCGGGGAAGGTGTGGAGGTCTGGGCCGAGGTTTACTTATCACGGATTCCGGTATGTTGAAGTTACGGGATTGAGCGGTGAGGCTGAGCTTGAGCAGATTGAGGGAGCGGTTGTGCATACGTCGGCGGAGCGGACAGCTTCTTTTGAGTGTTCCGATTGTATGCTGAACCGCATTTACAGTGCTGCAATATGGACGATTCGGGGCAATATTCACGGCATACCGACGGATTGTCCTCACCGTGAGCGGTGCGGCTGGACGGGCGATGCTCACATTATGGCGGAGACCGTCAATATTAATTTCGGGATGGCCAATTTCTGGCGTAAATACGTTCGTGATATAGAGACCTCGTTCCATAACGGTTTGCCGACGAACGTGGCACCCGGAAGGCGGATGAAGACGATAGCCAGGCCCGACTGGGGAGCGGCAATAGTATTGATTCCGTGGTACAATTATCGTCATTATAGAGACGTCGGGATTCTTAAAGAGAACTACGAGCACATGAAGCGTTATGTGGAGTATCTCGGGAGCATAGCGAAAGACGGGATTATAACGAAGGGTTACGGTGACTGGTATGACCCGCCGCTGGAGGGGCCGGAAGCGAGGTCGATTCCGATGCCGAAACATACGCCGGTACCTTTGACGAGTACGGCTTATTATTATTTGACTTCAAGTATAACGGCTGAAGTTGCGGGCCTGCTGGATAAATCAGGTGAAGAGAGGCGTTATAGAGAGCTTGCTGAGAAGGTGAAGAGGGATTTCAATGAGCGGTTTTACGAGGCGGAATCGTCGACATACGGTAGTCAGACCGCCGACGCCATAGCACTGAGTACGGGGCTGGCGGAGCCGGCAAACAGCAGGGAAGTTGTGGAAAGTCTAATTGAAGATATAGTCAAGGAGCATGATTGTCATTTTACGGTTGGGATGCACGGTCGTAAGTATCTTCACGAGGTACTCAGTGACAAAGGGTACGGATATATTTCTGAGAAAATTCTCAGGAACAAGGATTATCCGAGCATTGGTTATCTGTTTTCACTCGGTGCAACGACGTTGTGGGAGAACTGGAGTACGACGGCGAATCACGCAGGTGCGCCGCGTTCGCACAATCATCCCATGAATACGTCATTTGCGACCTGGTTCCACCGCTGCCTGGGAGGTATTCGTGCCGGCAAAGAGGGTTGGTGTTCGGGACATTTTATTATCAAACCCGACGTTCGTAATCATCTGAAGTTTGTAAAGGCGGCATGTCAGAGTCCTTATGGGAAAGTTTCGAGCTATTGGTGTGTGGAAGGCGACAGATTCCGGCTTTCCATCGAAGTTCCTGTGAACACGAGTGCGAAAGTTTATGTGCCAGCAGTATCTGCGAAGGAGGTTACGGAATCAGGACTGAACCCGAAGGAAAGAAATGCCGTAGAGTATATCGGTATGGAAGGCGAGCTTGCGGTTTACGGGGTGGGCGGCGGTTGTTACAATTTCGAGTCGGTTCTACCGGAAGATACACGAAAATTCGGGAAGTTGAAGACCTGTGACATTAGTTATTAAGTATATCGAAATAATTGAAATACGGATTTCGGTCAAATGAGCGACAGGAAAATTACAACCGGAATACTCAGGCTCGACGAGGACTCTTTGGCCCTTCTGGAGTCGGCCGTCCGTACCGGTTATTTTCAAGTGGAGGCGGTTGCGGACAAGGATGCGAAATTAGCGTCGAAGGTGGCGGCTGAGTACGGTTGCCGGGCATACGATGATTACCGGCAATTTGTTACCCAGGGACGTTTCGACTGTCTTTTTGTGGGTTCGGGTATACACGGTTGCGACGGGCATATCAGGTCAGCCATAAAGAAGAAACTTCACGTTCTGAAGGCGGCTCCGCCCGGTCGCAATTTTGAGGAGGTGAAGGAATTTGCGCTTCTTTCCGGTGAGAAGGAGGTGAGATTTTGCGTTGCCTGCAGCGGACGGTTTGCGAAAAGCTACTTGGCATTGAGGCGGTTTCTTGTTGAAGAAGATGCGGGGCAGCCTTTAGTAATAACCGGTTTGTGTAACAGCGGCGAGCATGTATATCCCAGATGGCAGAGCGACCCGGAACTGTCAGGAGGTGGTGTACTGCTTTATCAGGGATATGAGGTGCTTGATTGTATAGTATCGAATTTCGGGATGCCGAACCAGGTTTATTGTCTGCGAACAAATATAGCCGGCGACAGACAACAACGTTTTTACCTCACGGAGGATACGATTGTTATGAGCATGAGGTTTACGGAGAGTTGTTGTGGTGCATTTTCGGCCAGCAGGGTATACGGGCCGGGCGAAGAATGTCTCAGGATTTACTTCAAGGACAGGATTGTGAGTATGGAGCAGACGTGTTTTATTGTGCATGATGCCAAGGGCGAACAATTGCGTATGGAAGAGTTTGAAAAGGACGCGCAGGGATGTATGGATAACGTGGTGGCGAATTTTGCATTGAGTATTCTGAATCCTCAGGATAATCCGCCCGCCGGCAGCGTTTGGGAGCATGTCAAAAACATGGCGGTGATAGATTCTGCATATCTTTCCGCCCGGACGGGGATGCCGGAAGAGCCTTCGAAGCTGTTTGATATGGTATCCGGGGGCAAGGGTAAATTGCCGGTTATCAAAGAACTCGCGGAAGGAGGGTTGTTTGACCCGGGAGAGCGAAAATAGTAATATGGTTGTGGATATATTTTTCAAGAGGGGTATAAGGGTTATTATGAGAAGAGGAACAAGTAATACAAAACTGGTGTGGATTATTTTGTTATGCCTTGCGGCGGCGATCGGCCTGACTTATGCAGTTCATTTCAGCAACAAAAGCAGGCACGTAACAGGCATTGAAAGCATACCGGAGGACGAGACGGTGCTGATGATGTGTGAAGACCCTAACTGCGGTTACGTATTTGAGATGAACAAGCGCCGGTATTATCGTCTGATGGAAGCAAAGCCGATAATAGGTGAGCTTGGAGAAGGCAAGCCGCCGGCTCTGGTTTGTGAACAATGCGGCAGTGAGACGGCTTACCGGGCGGTGCGGTGTGAAAAGTGCGGTAAGATTTTCTTTCGAGGCACTGTGCCTAACGACTTTGCGGACAGATGTCCCGACCCCAATTGTGGTTACAGCAGGATAGAAGAAATGCGTCGAAAGGCTGCGCTGGAGAGGAAATCCGCCGGTGATGAGCAAGGCGGGGGAGATGATAATCGAACATTTTAATTGAATACGTCGGCGGGGGATTCGATTTTTTCACATGGTCGTCAATTTGCGTGAGATTCGGTTATGGACGAAAGGAAAAAGCAGGTTCTGTATATTTCGGTTATCGCCGGTGCACTTGTGCTGGCGGTGGCTGTCACGTTATGGACCACAGTTCCCGAAGTCCCGCCGGGTCCGGATGGTATTCCTGAGGATTTGAAGACCTGGGTGATATGTGAGAAATGCGGAGCGACTTACCAGATGCAATTGAGGCAGTATCACATACAGGTTGAAGAAAATAAGGATTCTATGATGCTGACGATACCGCCTTTGAAATGCAAAAAATGCGGTGAGGAGGGGATTTACCAGGCTGCAAAATGCGTAAAGTGCGGACATATTTTTAAGATGGGAACAGTGCCGGACGATTTCGTCGACAGATGTCCAAAATGCGGACACAGCAATATAGAAGCTGAAAGGCGGGAGCAAGCCCTAAAGAAAAAAGAATAAATTCATATTTTATCAGTCATTTGCACATTGTGCGGTGCCTGTATTTACACAATCCCGCCCCATGATATTTCATCGAGAAAAACCTTTTGACAGCTCACCGTAATCTGTTAAAATCCGTTGTTTCTTTGTGGACCGGAGTGCTTATATGACTACAACAATGGCCAAAAAAGGACAGGTTGAGCAAAAATGGTATCTTGTGGATGCCACCGAGGCGGTTCTTGGCAGGCTTGCAGCCTCGATTGCGCCCGTTTTGATGGGAAAAACAAAGCCGATGTATACCCCGCACGTAGATACCGGCGATTATTTAATCGTGATAAATGCCGAAAAAATCAGGCTCACGGGCAAAAAAACTTTCACCAAGAAATACGATTACTACACTCACCATCCGGGCGGACATAAATATATTGAATACGAGCGTTTGCTCGAAAGACATCCTGAGAAGGTGGTTCATTTGGCCGTCAAAAGGATGCTGCCGAAGAATCGGCTTGGACGACAGATGCTGAAAAAACTGAAAGTTTACCGGGGGCCGGAGCATAATCACCAGGCCCAGAAACCTGAGAAAATAGAGCTTACATAAGATTCGGGGATACATATTATGCCAGAAACCGAGCAGCAAATAAAAGGCGGCTCAAATTTTGAGCCGACAGAAAAAGCGGGCACGCAGTTGGCCCCTGCCGCCAGTGAGCCCAAGAGAGGTTACTGGTGGGGAACGGGCAGGAGGAAGGCTTCCGTGGCGAGGGTTCGAATCAGGCCCGGACAGGGTAAGCTGATCATAAACAAAAGAGAGATTGACACTTATTTCAGACACGAGCAGGATAAAAACGCGGTTGTTGCGCCTCTTAAAGCCGTACAGGCCCTGGATTCGTTTGACGTCTTTGTCAATGTCCGCGGCGGAGGTACTACGGGCCAGTCCGGTGCCACCATGCTTGGTATTGCTCGTGCACTGAAAACCTACAACCCCGATTACGTCCAGGCGCTCAGGGACGGCGGATATCTGACAAGGGATGGAAGAATGGTCGAGCGCAAGAAGCCCGGCCAGAGAGGTGCAAGAAGAAGATTCCAGTTCTCGAAACGTTGATTTGCGTTTGGCGTTAGAGGGGATTAAAATTACCATTGACGGTTTTTTGACGCCGAGTTCTATAATAACAGCAGGTAACACGAATGGAAATCAAGACTATGTTGAAATGCGGGGATTGTCTGAATGTTCTCAAGGATTATCCGGATGATTTCTTTGATATGATAATAACTTCACCTCCCTATGCCGACTGTCGTTCTAAAACCTATGGCGGCATTAAGCCGGGCGAATATGTTGAATGGTTCTTGCCCAGAAGTAAGGAATTTCTGAGAGTTTTGAAAAAGACGGGAACTTTTATATTGAATATAAAGGAAAAGGTTGTCAAAGGACAAAGAAGTACGTACGTAATCGAATTGATTCTTGAGCTTAAAAAACAAGGCTGGTTATGGACGGAAGAATTTGTCTGGCACAAAAAAAATTGTCATCCGGGCAAGTGGACAAATCGTTCAGAGATGTTTTGTTTTAATTACAACATATCTTGGGGACTTTGAATGAGACAATATTGGCTTGTAGTGGGTTCACAACGCAATTGGGAGGTGGCCTTTGAATACGGAAATATCTGGGGTTTGAAAGATTTCAGAGAAATGCGTGCTCTCTGGAACATGATGAATCAAGGAGATGGTCTTCTTTTCTATGTGTCTAAACCTGTACATGGAATCGTAGGTCTAGGTTTTGTTCGTGCCAAGTTCAAGCAAACAAAACCTCTATGGCCTCAAGAGCTAAAAAAAGCAAAAGTTATATGGCCATTGCGCTTCGAGTTCGATGTCGAGCATTGTCTCCCGATGACCCTTTGGGAAAGCCGGTGTTATACATCCCAAGATCTTCAAATGGTTACACGTATGGTTTTTCAGTGTTATCCAATAGCGGAGGTTGAGGCCGCCCGCAAAGCTCTTGGTTTGAATCCTCTAGCAGAAAGAGAACATAATGGCATATATCGTGCCCCAAGATCTTTGAAATCCAAGCCGGCTACGCACATTGAGTTAAAGAATGACTTGTTACAGATAGGTCAAATTCAGGGATATATAGCCGAGGAAGAATATCGTCTCGAAAACACGTTCTTGGATGTTGTCTGGAGGAGAGTTCAGCGTTCTGTTCCAACTTTTGTCTTTGAAGTGCAGGTTGGAGGCGATATTTACCACGCAATGGCTAAGCTAAAACATGCATACGACCTCTGGAATAGCTGTATATTTCTTGTGGCTGATTTGAAGGACAAGGCAAAATACCAAGCACTATTGGCTGGAACATTCCACGAAATTAAAAATAGGATTAGGTTTGTCGGTGCAGGTTCGATTAAGATGTTGATTGAGAAGAAAAAGGCCTACAAGGATATGGAACATAACCTTGGGATACTTCCAAAATAAATCTATGAGAAAACTCGAAGTTGTAAACAAAGGGATAGAGTAGTAAAATGAAACGATTAACGAGTGATATTGTGTATTACCTTAACGTAGAGGATTTACAAACTGTCGCAAGGTCCGAAATCGGACGGGATTTATCAGACAAAGAGCTGGAACTTGTCAAGAAAGATTTAGGAAATTTCATTGATTGGTTTTCTGCTGTTCAATTATCCATTGTAAATCTTGAAATACCCGCTTGAAGGGAAATATATAAATGACATATTTTGAAGGAGAGAACAGACAGATGAACAATCTTTACATTACGACGTTTTTGTTAAGGTCTTGTAGGTATAGAATTAGCCAGTGGGGAAAGAATATTCATTTAGCAAGAAAAGGTATATGTGGACTTAGTAACAATAGAGTGTAGTAATTGGTTATGAACAATCAAATATCAAGTTAGAGCAAAATAATAAAATAATATTTGTATAATGTAATTATATTACATTTGGTACAAGGATTTTTGTAGTAAGGACGGATCTATAAAATGGATTAAAATAGTTGAGTTTAACTCAGGAAAGTGCATCGAAAAGTAAAATGATGGTACGAGTAGCGATAATTGGAGCCAGTGGTTATACGGGGGCAGAGTCCATAGAAATAATTCTTGGTCACCGGCAGGCGGAGCTGACGTATTTGACGGCCCTTGCCGAGGAGTGCGGAGTGGTTGAGGAGGTTTTCGGGCAATTCAAGGGCAGATGCGAAATGCAGATTGAGCCTCTGGATTTGGACAAGCTCGCAAGCCTTGCGGACGTGGCTTTGTGTTGTCTGCCTCATAAAATTTCAATGGGGTTCGTACCGCGTCTGCTCGATGCAGGCGTGAAGGTTGTGGACTTCAGCGCTGATTACCGGCTGAAGGATACGGCCGTCTATGAAGAGTTTTATAAAGTTCCGCACACCGATACCGGCAATCTCGAACATGCCGTTTACGGTTTGCCGGAGCTTTTTCGCGAGAAGATAAAACCCGCCAAACTCGTCGCCAATCCGGGCTGTTATCCTACGGGCCTGCTGCTTGCGATAGGTCCGCTGCTCAAAGAAAAGCTCATCCGAACCGATTCAATCATCAACAATGCGGTAACGGGCGTTTCCGGTGCGGGCAAAAACCCTTCGAGCAAGTTCCATTTTCCCAACATGAACGAGAATCTTTTTGCCTACGGCGTCGGTTCTCACCGTCATATGCCCGAGATGGAGCAGATAGGCGGCGAGATTTCCGGCGGACTGGTCAAGGTTCTTTTTCAGCCGCACGCCGGTCCTTTCGACCGCGGGATTCTTTCTTCCGTCTATTGCAAACCAACAGAAAAGCCGACCGATAAACAGCTTCTCGGCCTTTATCGTGATTTCTATGCAAAGGAGCCTTTTGTCCGGGTTTGTACCGCTCCGCCCGACTTAAAAGATGTAGCTTTTACGAATTATTGCCATTTGTTTGTAACTTTCGAAAAAGACACCATAATATGCTTTTCGGCGATAGATAACCTGGTTAAGGGCGCCGCAGGCCAGGCGATTCAGAATATGAACCTGATATTCGGCATGGAAGAAACCCTCGGCCTGAGGTAGAAAAAGCAGCTAACAAAAGGCAATCGAAAATGCCAGGCAAATCATCGAATTCTGTCAATGTCGTATTCGCTGACAAGTCCCAAATTTTTCGGCAGGTACGCGAATACGCCGACCGTGTTAAACGGCAAAGGCGTGAGGTTCAAAAAATTGGTCTTTTCGGTTCCTATGCCAACGAAACTTACGGGCCTGCAAGCGACGTTGACCTTTTGATTATTCTCAGGGAAAGCTCCAGGCCGTTCCTGGGCCGTATACCGGAATTTATGCCCGAAAATCTGGATGTTTGCTGTGACGTTTTACCATATACAGAAGCAGAAATAAAAGGAATGAAACAGCAGCAGAATCTGTGTATTAAACATATTTTCCATGAGGCGGTGTGGCTGTGAAAGCAGGCGTAATCAAGGCAGTTACCTGTCAGTTTGCGGTAAGCGCATCAATCAGGCGAAACGCGGGCATCATTCGCAGGTACATGCAAAAAGCCGCTCGGGCACGTGCTGATGTCGTTCATTTCCCCGAATGTGCTTTGAGCGGATATGTCGGCACCGACTTAGCAAATTTTCAAAATTTTGACTGGGAGTATCTGCGTGCCGAAAACGAATCCATTATGAAACTCGCAGCAAAAGTGGGTATATGGGTTGTGCTTGGCAGCACTCATCCTCCTGCGAAGAACCATAAACCCTTTAACAGTTTGTACCTTATAAGTCCCGAAGGCAAAATTGCTGGCCGCTATGATAAAAGGTTTTGTACCCCCTGCGACCTGCGACGATTAACGCCGGGCGACCACTTCGTATTTTTCACAATCAACGGCGTCAAATGCTCACTTTTGATATGTTTCGATTTGCGGTTCCCTGAAATTTACCGCCGGCTTTACAAACGGCGGGTGAATTGTATCTTTCAATCCTTTTACAATGCCCGCCAGAAAGGCCCCAGCGTACATACCCATATCATGCGGCAGACCATGCAGTGCCGGGCGGCCACCAATCATTTCTGGGCGAGCTGCTCCAACGCCAGCGGATACTACAGCCCCTATCCGTCCTTTTTCATCCGTCCCGACGGCGTCATTGTTCAGCAGTTAAAGCAAAACAGCCCGGGCATAATGATTAACACTGTTGATTTAAGCAGGAAGTTCTACGACCCGATGGCCGGCTTTCGCGAAAACGCAATCGCCGGCAAACTCTCTAACCGCACCGATAAATGAAAGACATCTTTGAACCCTTTAACTTCCGCGGTATAATCGCTCCAGGCCGGGCGATGATAAAAAATACAGACCAACTAAAAATCTTCGAACGCAGTCGGATTATGCGAACATATCTCATAAGGATGACCTGGCTAGCTTAAAGACCACACATTACGAAACATGCGGTAAAAATCGTCAAATGAATATTATCATGCAAGGTACAAAATGAGGTATCGAATGCGGATACATATCAGCCTGTGTGCCCTAACGCTGTTGGCTTTCGGAATCAACGAGGTTGATGCAGCCAGGCCCATTGATGTCGGAACGCGCAAGCAACTCTTTGTTGATGAAAAGTTCATCGCCCGTTCCCGTGGGATTAAACTGACCATGAACACCCCGAAGAAGATTACCGAAGCTGTTCTCGCAACCGATGCCCCCTGGGACGGCGAGCCAAACGCAACTGTCGGCTGGTATTCAAGTGTAATCAAAGACGGCGACAAGATTCGCATCTGGGGTTCCGGCAAGGCTATGCTGCCTGTAAAGATGAAATCTTACGGTCCGGTGACCCATTTGTTCTCGTATGCCGAGTCAACCGACGGCATTCACTTCACCCAACCGGAGCCGGCTCTGGTGGCATACGATAAGGACAGTGCCGAAGTTGGCAAACATGGGCGCATCGGCGGCGTGTCAGTCTGGATTGACCCCCAGGCCCCTCCGCAACGGCGATACAAGAGCCAGGCAAAGTACTATCCAGTCAATAGGCGTTCGGAGTTCCACATCTACTGCTCTCCGGACGGCTATAAATGGAGGTTCATGGCAAGAGAAAAAATCGGCAGTGTGGATACGCAAAGCGTCGCTTTCTGGGACAATTCGCTGCAGCGATACCTCTTGTACACGCGAGATAATCCGGGCAGCGGCACACCCTCCAGACGCCGCGTCGTCCGTCGTTTGGAATCCGACGATTTGTTTACGTGGGAAAACGAAGTCTATGCGATGGACGTGGATGATGTTGATAATGCCATATATAACACACTCAAGCCGAAGCCACCGGTGGATTTCTACGGGGCCACTATTTTCAAGTATCCCGGGGATTCCCCCGACAGTGTCTACATGATGATAGCCCATGCATTCTGGCACTGGAAGCACCGGCCGAAGGAAAAGCGAGCGGGCGTTTATGAGAACAAAAAATCCGTTTTTGCACCCACAACACTTGATGATCGCCTGGCCGTCAGCCGGGATGGTATTCATTTCAACCGTCTGGGCGGACGCAAGCCATTCATCTCGCTCGGCCTTGCCGGCAGCTACTCATCAAAGGTTATCTGGTCATTACCCAACCCCATCCGGATGGGCAACGAGTTGTGGATTTACTATTGCGCAGATAACCGTGATCATGGCGGTTTCGTCGACCCGGCAGCGTCTGAGCACAAGAAAGCCATCGGTCGGGCTGTCCTTCGGCTGGATGGTTTTGTTTCCGCCGACGCCGCTTATACCGGTGGTGAAATCGTCACCCCCTTGACAATATTCGCCGGCAACAAACTGGAACTCAACGCCGATTGCGGTGCCGGCGGAAGCATCAGGGTGGAACTGCTTGATAAAAACGACAAGCCCATCAAAGGCCATAAACTCGAAGACGCCACTGCGCTATGCGGGAACTCAGTCTGCCTGCCGGTTACCTGGGGAACTAACGACAACGTGGCGGACCTGGCGGGAAAACCAATCAAAATCCGCTTTGTCATGCGCGACTGTAAACTGTATGCATTTCAGTTCTCCAAAAGACCTTGTGAAAACGGTTGATGCCTTACCTTGCGTAGACAATCAGTGCAGGATAAAAATGACAAAGGCCAACAACGAATTGCAAAAGCGACATTACGAGCTAACGACAAATAACACTCAAACCGCACCGATAAATGAAAGACATCTTTGAACCCTTTAACTTCCGCGGTATAATTGTTTTAGGCCCTGATATGATAAAAAACACTGACAAACTAAAGGACTTTGAGCGTAAAGAGATTATGAGAAAGGACATATCTCACAAGGACGCCCTGGCAATCTTCGAAGGATTGCGCAAAGAAGCCGTCTCACTTGGAGCTTACACCCACGAAAATATCCTCGAAGGGCTCGAAATAGATATAAAAATAGCAAAGGCCGTCAACGGATTGCAAAAGTGACAGAGAAACTAATAGCGAAAATCGCCCGCCGGCTCGATGACCAGAATGTTCCATATATGATTATCGGTGGACAGGCAGTACTTTTGTACGGCACGCCCCGGCTCACCCGTGATATAGGCATAACCCTCGGTATAGATTCCAATCAATTTGAGCTTGTAGCACTGATATGCCAAAAAGCCGGCTTGAATATGCTTCCGGAAGAACCTGCAGTATTTGCGGAGCAGACAATGGTGTTGCCGGCCGAGGACCCTGCTTCCAGAATCAGGGTTGATTTCGTTTTCTCTTTTTCCACTTATGAAAAACAGGCCCTGAGCCGTGTCAAGAAAATTGAAGTAGCCGGATACCATGTATGCTTCGCATCCTGCGAAGATGTTATCGTTCATAAAATCGTAGCCGGCAGAGCAGTCGACCACGAAGATGTGAAAAATATATTGCTTAAGCACGGGGATACAATTGACTTTGAATACATCAGAAAATGGCTTTCAGAATTTGCAAAGCTCCCCGAATTCAAAGAAGTATTGTCGACTTTCAATAACCTTAAAAAGATGCTCTAAGCGATTGAATGATGTGCCGGGCCTGCGGGCTCTGCTCAATGAATTCGACTTAAAGACATTATGAGCTAATATGGCGAATAATAATACCATAACCGCACCGAAGGGATTTTTTGCAGGCGGGCTGCACTGCGGGGTCAAACAATCCGGCCGGCCCGACCTTGCACTTTTGACCTGCCCGACGGTAGCCAAAGCCGCTGCTGTCTTTACTACGAATAATATTAGCGCTGCACCTGTGGTCGTCAGCAAAGAGCATGTTAAAAGCCGCCTTATACACGCGGTAGTCGCCAATTCCGGAAACGCCAACGCCTGCACAGGCAGAAAGGGTCTCGCCGACGCACGCCGGATGTGCCGGGCCGTCGCCCGTCAAATAAACGTTAATGCTCGAAATGTTCTGGTCGCATCAACCGGTATCATAGGCGAGCTTCTTCCGATGAATAATATCATCAAAGGTATCGACAGGTCAGCGGGTGTCTTGTCGGATTCCCCTCGGGCAGGGCTCGATTTCGCAAAAGCGATAATGACCACGGATACAAAACCCAAGCAGGCGGTACGCAGATTCGGGATATCGGGTCGTAAAGTTGTCCTTGCAGGCACAGCCAAAGGGGCCGGCATGATAGCTCCCAACATGGCAACCACACTGTGTTTTGTTACAACCGATGTCGCTATCGCAAAGCCGCTGCTGGCAAAGGCTTTGAAAGCAGCCATTGACAATTCGCTCAACAAGCTCACCGTTGACGTCCACCAGAGCACCAATGATACCGCCATCATCCTTGCATCCGGCCTGGCCGAAAATAACCCCATAACCGGTTCGGATCCCCGCTATAAAAAATTCGCTAACGCACTTGCAGATTTGTGCGACGATTTGGCACGACAAATGGCCCTCGATGCCGAAGGCGCAACCCGCATGTTCAAAGTCGTCGTGAAAAACGCCAACTCTAAAAAAGACGCCCAAACCGCTGCAAGAGCCGTCGCCGACTATCCCCTGGTCAAGTGCGCCGTTCACGGAGCCGACCCCAACTGGGGAAGGATAATTACCGCCGTCGGCTCAGCGCCCGTCAAACTAAACCCGCAGAAACTATCCTGCAAACTCGACGACCTCACCGTTTTCAGCAAAGGAAAACTCCGCAAATTTGACCGTAAAAAAGCAGTCAAAATTGTTTCAAAATCCTTTCACAGGATAACCGTCAGCCTCGGAGCGGGAAAACAAACCGACTTCTGCTACGGCTGCGACCTCAGCAAAGATTACGTAGACATCAACGCCTTGTACCACACCTG
>CAZGGE010000025.1:2822-13280 GCA_964524285.1 uncultured Pirellulales bacterium | reverse complement strand
CCGTCTTTCTGCCGCTCTTTTGACAACAGGGGTAACTTGATATGTCTCAAATTTAATGCCTGAAACAAAACTTTCAATTTCCTCTGCTGCTTGAAGGATATCAATGAGGTTTTTCTTTGTTTCATCTTTCATAAACTGTGGTTCTCGTTTTGTTAACAATATCACCGAAAACAGGGTTCCTGAATTTGGCATCTACCACCAGATCAACATCTCGCTCGAACACATCTTCGAGTTGTTCCTTTAACTCAAAGTAGGCATCGAAAAGACCTACATCTTCGCCCGAATCAAAATTAACCAGAACGTCAACGTCACTGCTCCTTGTAAAATTCTCGCCCACAGCCGAGCCGAAAAGGCCCAGCCGTTTGACCGGCAAGCGGCTGCATATTCGTTCAATTTCCGGTTTAAGTTTTTCTATGTCAATCATGGAATAGTAACTGTTAACGTTTCCTTTTTTGCAGATTCAGCTATTGGCCCTTATTTGCTGGTCAAATTGACAGCTATACCTGATTTTACTGTCATAAAGTAACCAAACCACGCGGAAAAAGTCAACCAATTTCATCACCGAGAGCCAATCTACTCTTCCTTCACGCCCACCTGTTGATATTTATCATTCTAACAGCCGGAAAAATATCCTCTTCGACGCGGAAAGGGTCTTTTGATGTGAGTAAAAACATCTATAACGCAAACAGTTTTTAATCTGATAAATACTTGAAAAACCGGTTCGTTTCGTTAAACTTCGTGTTCTTTTAACTGTCTTGCTATAAATTGTATTAGTTATTTTCTTAAGGAGCAGAAAAGTGAAAATTACGGCCAGAGTTTTGACCTTTTGTCTGTTGTTTTTGGTATTGGCAGCAACGGCAGTAGCCGCAGAGCCGATTGAACCCGAAGAAGTCGTAAAAGCGCCGGCAAGCTGGTATCTTGCCCCCCTTGCGGCGTTGGCGGCGCTTGTTTTTGCATGGGTCTTCTACAAAAAGATGATGACCGCTTCAGAGGGCACAGAGAAAATGCGAGAAATCGCCCGCCACGTCAGAGAGGGCGCATACGCATATATCTACAGGCAATACGGTGTCGTCACGCTGGTATTCATAATACTTTTGATTATCTTCGCCGCCCTTGCATATATGGGCGTACAAAACCCGTTCGTCCCCGTGGCGTTTCTGACAGGCGGATTCTTCAGCGCCCTGTGCGGATTTCTCGGTATGAAGACAGCCACATCCGCATCTGCAAGAACCACCGAGGGCGCACGAACCAGTCTTAACCGCGGCCTGCAGGTCGCATTTCGCAGTGGCGCGGTAATGGGTCTGGTTGTTGTCGGCTTCGGGCTTTTTGACATATCCATGTGGTATCTGATTCTCGACCGGCTCGTTTATACCGCCGAGCACATGCAAAACGGACTGACTTTTGCAGGTCTGGACCTCGTAAAAGCGGGCATGGAGCCGGCACACAAACTCAGCGAAATCACCACTACCATGATTACCTTCGGAATGGGAGCTTCCACCCAGGCGCTTTTCGCGCGTGTTGGTGGTGGTATCTATACAAAAGCGGCAGACGTGGGAGCGGACCTGGTCGGCAAAGTCGAGGCCGGAATCCCCGAAGACGACCCGAGAAACCCGGCTACTATCGCGGATAACGTGGGCGATAACGTCGGTGATGTTGCCGGCATGGGTGCCGACCTTTACGAAAGTTACTGCGGCTCAATACTCGCAACCGCAGCCCTCGGCGCAGCACTTGTCCTCGAAACACAACAAGATGTGCTCAAAGCAGTACTCGCCCCTATGATGGTGGCCGGCATGGGAATAATATTTTCAATCCTCGGCATCTTTGCCGTCCGCTGTAAAGAGGATGCAAGCCAGAAAAACCTTCTTAGGGCACTTCTGTTTGGTACGCTCGGCAGCTCGGTGCTCATAGCAGTTGCAGTGGCGGGATTAGCCGCCGCAGGATGGATAAACTGGGGCGTGTTCGGCTCCGTGCTGGCAGGACTCGTAGCGGGTGTGCTCATAGGCCAGTGGACGGAGATTTATACCTCCGACGAGTATTCGCCGACTCGCGGAATCGCAAGGCAAACGCAGATGGGCCCTGCCACTACCATTATTGACGGCTTTGCGACCGGGATGTTTTCGGCCGGCCTGCCGGTGGTTACGATTGTGGTGGGCATTCTGTGTGCCTTTGGATTTGCCGGCGGCTTCGGTGATGTTTCTATGGGTCTGTACGGCATCGGTTTTGCCGCCGTCGGTATGCTTTCAACGCTTGGCATTACACTTGCAACAGACGCCTACGGCCCAATCGCCGACAATGCCGGCGGAAACGCCGAAATGAGCGGACTCGGACCGGAAGTCAGGCAGAGAACCGACGCCCTTGACGCACTCGGTAATACCACCGCGGCAACCGGAAAGGGCTTCGCCATAGGCTCGGCGGCGCTTACCGCAATGGCATTGCTGGCAGCTTACATCTGGGAAGTGAGAATCTGGGTTTCAAGGCTGGCAGCAGAAGCAGCCGACGGTATATACCAGGTCGGAAAAACACAATTTTCCGCGCTCGGCGAGGTGGAGGGAACCGTCGCCGCCAAAACCGCCGACATTCCCGCCTTCATCCAGGCCTATGACCTCAACATAATGAATCCCAAATTGATATGCGGGCTGTTCCTCGGCGCGATGATGGCGTTTGTTTTCTGCGCAATGACCTTGAAAGCAGTAGGCAGAGCGGCCGGCGAAATGGTTAATGAAGTGCGAAGACAATTCAAAGAAATCACCGGCATAATGGAAGGCAAGGCAAAACCGGATTATGCAAAGTGCGTTTACATATCAACAAGGAGTGCACAAAGGGAAATGATCCTGCCTTCATTGCTTGCGATTATAGTTCCCATCCTCACCGGACTACTGCTCGGAGTCGCGGGCGTGCTCGGACTGCTGGCCGGCGGTCTTACATGTGGATTCGTGCTGGCAATCACCCTCAACAACGCCGGCGGCGCCTGGGATAACGCAAAAAAATACATTGAAAAAGGTGCCTACGGTGGAAAAGGCTCCGAAGCGCATAAAGCCGCAGTGGTCGGCGACACCGTCGGCGACCCGTTCAAGGATACCTCCGGGCCGAGCCTGAATATACTCATAAAGCTGATGACTATGGTAAGCGTAGTCTTTTCGGGCGTTGTGGTCAAATTCGCACCCGCAGTTTCCCAGTGGCTCGGCATGGCCGACTAATAAGCCATCCACAGCTTGACACCTGCTGTTTGTATAAGTAACCTGTCAGGGTAGTCCGGCAAAACCGGGCTGCCTTTGTTAATTAAAATATTCGGGAAAAAACTTGGCTGAAAAGGAAAGTAAGAAAACGGAAGAATTTGCCCTGGCCGCCGCAAAGCTCGCCACAGACAGACACTGTGAGGACGTCCTCGTCCTCGACCTTAAAGGGATTTCACCCGCCACCGACTACTTTGTAATCGCTACAGGCACCAGCGACAGGCAGATAAGAACCGTCGCCGACGAAATAGAACAACAAGCCCGAAAGCACCACCTGGAACTCTTCGGACGCGCAGGATACGAACAGGCAAAATGGGTACTGCTCGATTTTGTGGACGTAATAATTCATATATTCGATGCCGAATATCGAGAGTATTATCAGCTCGAAATGCTTTGGGGCGATGCGAAAAGCCTCCCTTTCGAAAAATGACACTGCTATGCAACTGCTCATAAAGACACTCGAAGAACGAATTTGCCGGTCCTTGTCCGCCGCCACCGGAGTTGACGGATTTGCCGCCATAGTCAGGCCGGCCACTGACCCGCGATTCGGAGACTACCAGGCGAACGGAGTAATGGCCGCCGCCAAAAAACTGAAAACGAACCCGCGAGAACTCGCCCAAAAGGTCGTGCAGAATCTGGACGTTTCCGGGATATGTAAGCCGCCCGAAATCGCCGGCCCGGGGTTTATAAACCTCCGGCTCAAACCCAACTTTATCGCACAGCGCCTCCTTGCCATTGCAGGCAACAGCCGGCTGGCAATAGATAAGGCCGACAAACCGAAAACGGTGGTCGTCGATTTCTCCGGCCCCAACATCGCCAAACAAATGCACGTAGGTCATCTAAGAAGTACCATAATCGGTGACTGTATCTGTCGAATATTTCAATTTCAGGGACACAAGGTTATACCCCAGAACCACATCGGCGACTGGGGGACTCAATTCGGAATTCTTATTGCATATCAAGCTTTTAAAAATCTCCCGGCAGCATTTGGAATTAACGGAAACAATAGTATTGAGGACTTGGAAAAGTATTATAAAGCAGCACAAGACCTTTTTCAGTCAAATCCCGAATTCGCGAAAAAAGGAAGAGACTATGTTGTTCATTTTCAAAGTGGTAATGAAGAAGCAATGAAAAGTTGGAACGAAATTGTAGAATTATCTCGTAATGAAATATACCCAATTTATAAAAAATTAGGAATCACACTTACCAGGGAAAATGAAAAAGGTGAGAGTTTTTATAGAGACATGCTTGCCGGTGTTGTTGGTGAGCTGAAAAAAGCCGGCCACGCCGTCGAATCCGATGGTGCGGTGTGTGTTTTTCCGCCGGGCTTTAAGAACAAAGAAGGTCAACCGCTGCCTCTGATAATACGGAAAGCCGACGGTGCTTTCCTTTACGCGACCACGGATTTGGCCGCCCTGAAATACCGCGTCCAGGAACTCGGAGTAGACGAAATAGTCTACGTTACCGACGCAAGACAGAGTCTCCATTTTCAGATGGTCTTCAAAGTCGCCCGCATGGCCGGGTGGGTACCCGAACACGTCAAACTTGTCCACGTAACCTTCGGCAGCGTACTCGGCGAAGACGGCAAACCTTTGAAAACCCGCGAAGGGGAAAACGTAAAATTGAAAGAGCTTCTCGATGAAGCCGTCCGCCGGGCGGAAACCATAGTCGAACAAAAAAATTCCGGCCTGCCCAAAGAAAAGAAACGCCAAATTGCTCAGGCCGTCGGTACCGGAGCCGTCAAGTACGCAGATTACTCGAACAATCGCACAAGCGATTACATATTCAGCTTCGACAAGATGCTTGCAATGGACGGGAACACCGCACCATATATGCAGTATGCTTACGCCCGCATCAAATCCATAGAACGAAAGGCGGCCTCGAAAGAAGTCGACGTAGAAACCGAACTCGCCGCTATCAGCACCCTCAATCTTACTGAGCCGGACGAGTTAAATCTCGCAAAACAACTCCTCCAGTATGGAGAAGCCATACACGGTGCCGCCGCCGACTACAAACCGAATTATCTTACGTCTTATCTCTATGAGCTTTCGCAAAAATTCAGCGGCTTCTACACGAATTGTCCCGTTCTCCATGCCGGCAAAGATAAAAGGCCCACAAGACTATTACTTTGCGACCTGACCGCCGAAACAATTAAACACGGCCTGAGCCAGCTTCTCGGTATAAAGGTTGTTGAGAAGATGTGAAAGGTGTAGCAATGCAAGTATTCGAAACCGAATTTACCGTAACCACAAGGGACAGAAACCAGCTTATCGACATAACCGACCGCGTGCGTTCGGCCCTCGAAACCTCCAGCATAAAAGATGGAAACGTAACGTTGTACTGTCCCCACACCACCGCAGCTATTACCATCAATGAAAACGCCGACCCGAGTGTTCAGCATGATATATTATTAACGCTGAGCCGGCTTATACCCGCCGACATGTCCGGGTATCGCCATGTTGAAGGCAATTCGGATGCACATTGCAAAAGCTCAATTGTCGGCTGCACCGAAACGGTGCCTGTGAAGAACAAATCCTTAAGGCTCGGTACCTGGCAGGGTATCTACTTTTGCGAATTTGACGGGCCTCGCAGCAGAAAGGTAATAGTGCAGGTAATCGGAGAGTAGAGTCCCCTGCTCATCGGCGGTCCGGCCTTCCTTCAGCCCGTTTCGATGTAACCGCATTCACAGACCACATCTCAGCGGGCGCATAAAAAAGGCGAGGTGGTGGGACCAGCTGGGGGGGAAACTGGTTTGCCACGCTGCCTCGCCGAGGTTTATAAGCCGCAAAATCTACGGCATCATTTCTCTCCAACGAAAAGCAAAAATAGCTTCTGTCATTAAATTCGTCAAGCGGAAAATTTGGAAAAAAAGAAAATTTTTCCGCCGCTCTCCTAATTATTTCTCATCACCAGCCTCTATAATTATACCCTCTTTGATTTTCCAAAGCAAGCCAAAAATCGCTTTTTTTCTAACCGGTCAGTTATGGGTGGAGAATGGGTGTTCATGACGAATCAAAGCTAAAGATGGCTTTATAGGGGTCGATATCGCTCTGTTCGGCAAGCTTATCCAGAGCAGACTTGAAAACTGACGTTACATCTGTCGTTCTTTTTTTCAATGTATGCAAGACAGTCATCAGAATCTCGCGAGTTTTGGCTCCGGCATCGGATTGAGAACCAAAGCTGATTTTCCTGGCGATAACCAGCGTACGCAGTTCCCGCTCAGCCAGGTTATTATCCGCAGGAACATTACGATTTTCCGACCAGTGATAAAGTCTGTCTGCCTTTTTACGAAATATATCCTGGACTTTCTGAATGGCCGGGTGTCTGGCCTGCCGGTTAACAATACGGATGATTACGTCTTTAATCCCGGCCGGATGGCGTGTTTCCCGGATGAACCTGAAAGTAAAGCTTCAAATGTAGGGTTTGGGCGAATAGTATTTGTAGCCACCTCACCCGCTGCGGTCTCAGCCTACCAGAAGGCTATAGGAACAGTGAAATACAGTGACTCAGATTCGATTGAATTGCTTACCTGGCTGGATATTTCATAATGAATTCAAGAGATTTGGTTTTTGATAAATAATTGACAACAATCGGTTTTTAAGTTAGTATTTTGGGGAATTCAAGATAGTTTTGAAACCCAATGTTGTAAGGGAGCAGAAATGAGTAATTCAAAAAAAACTAATATCACTTGGAAACAATCTGAAAAAGGAAAAGTTTGTACAGCTGTTGCTTTCGATAGTGAAGGCAATATCCTTGCAAAAGCACATGTCACCTTGCCACATGATGTTTCCCTTGAATTCTACAAATCTTATGGAAATTTGGGTAGCAAAGAAATAGAAAAAGCGGCAAAATCACAAGTGCAATTCATGCTGGATAATCCTGAATTATTTAAATAACAAATTACTGGGAGGGAATATGGCCCTTATAGAATGTTTTGAATGTAAAAATCAAATTAGTGACCAAGCAAAAACATGCCCACATTGTGGGGCAAAAACGAAAAAGAAGCATCCTGTCGTGATAGTTCTCGTCTTGTTAGCTGGTGTTTTTGCATTTTCTTCTGTTTACTTTGCATTTTCTTCTGTTTACCATGCTGCTAACACTATAACGGACCTGTATGATGGTGCATTGCCTGCTAGGTGCAAAAAATCAGAAGAACAATTATTACAGTTGCGTGTAAAAAACTGGTTGAACAGCGAGGAAGAGATAAAAGAATTAGGACTCAAATGTTTATCGGTTGGTCTTGTGAAGGAATCATTAAATAAGTATATTGGCCTTGCAAAATTTGATAATGGTGAAGAAACACATATTGATGTAACGACAGATGGAAATCGGTATTCAATGAGCGCTAAATTTCCGTTAGGGATACCCAAAAGAAAAGGAAAAAATGAATTTCAGGAAAGTCAACTGGAAGTACAAAAAGTTAAGTTTACTAAAGAAATGTACGACCAAATTGAAAATAAAATGAGCTATAGCGAAGTTGTGCAAATTCTTGGCCAAGAGGGCGAACAAATAAGCAGTTCTGGTATCGAAGGATATTCCACGGAAGCGTATATGTGGCAAAATCTTGATGGCTCCAACCTCATCATTGTGATTCAAAATGGAATTGTATCTATGAAAAACCAATTCGGCCTAAAAGGCGAAAATTAAAGGTGCCATGTATGCTCTGTAGAAAAGCCTTTCTAAATTACCTGGCGCGCTGTTTTCGGTTGTTATATATAATCGAGAAGGAGCAAGATCCAAAAAAAGTCCCCTAAACCCTTTAACCCCCTTCCTCCAAATAATATCAACAACCAAACTCCCGAATTATCAGCCTTCCCACGTCAAATTTTCCCTTTACTTTACAGCTATAATCGACAATAATGCTGGCCAAATGCCTTGATGAGATAAGCGTATCCGGGTATTTTAGCTATGAGTGGGTTCTATATCCATCCGGCCAATGGCATCTACGAGAAGTTAATATGAAAAAATCATGATCCCGTATAAATCCGATTTCGATATTCTTGCAGCAATGACTGCCGACTTGGCGGAATGTTTGAAAAAATTCCAGTAATCAACAAAGGCTGTGTTCCAGAATAAAATAGAATTTTATACTTAAACTAACCAACCCTGAGCTTTTTGATACTGAGCAGCGTCGAAGTAGTCGAAGGGGTTAACTGAAAGAGTAAAGATATTACAGAGCCTTACAAATGTAATTTGTAGGAATAAGAAATGAGAATAGTCAAAATTAACGAAATTGTATGTGACGCAAAGTTTGTTTGTAATGCCCCAAAGGCACGTGAAGATATTTCGGGGCATTATGTATATCGAAAATTTTTAGCGTACTTTAGAAAGCAACCGCAACTGACATTACACAATGTCATAATCGGAGCTTATTTCACCTATGGTTGGATGCCAACTATTTTGAAGAAGTTTGATATTGTGCAAGTTAATAATGTCGTTGATATCCTTAACAGCGCAAAAGGATTAGCAGAGGGAGAGCAATTCCTCAGTACCCAGCAACTTGAAGTGCTCAAAAATTGCATTAACAATTCTTTAGTCGGACCTTCCAAACTACTCCATTTTATTAATCCTGATATATTTGCTATTTGGGATAGTCGTGTTGCTCGTTATTTTGGAGAACGTGTAAACATGGCTTCGGTCAAGAATTATATGGATTATCATTGTAATATAAGGCAGTTGATCACCAATGAACAATTTACACAAGTTCATAATCTTGTGAATCAATATATAGGATATCAGGTTTCAAGGATGAGAGCGTGTGAATATGTGATGTATAAGAGGGGAATAGCTTTACTTACGGAATGATAAGAGATACATTACCATTTTTTGGTAACTACAACCCCCGTGGCGCTTACTTTGAGTGAGGAATTTGGTTCAAGTACAAGGATTGCAGTTCTGACTCAAGCGGAGGCGTACTATTGTACGTCGAGCATTGGACGAAACTGTGTAACGCAGTAATTGGAACAAAGAACCAAAAAAACTGTATTTGAAGGCATATTCTGGCCCGCCTTATTTATCGCCTTTACCCTGTATTCCAATTTACAGCCGGTCGGCTTTTATAAAAGCAGTTCGGCTCCAACAAAGGGCGTAAGCCCATCTGGACGCAGGAAAAGGACTGCGATAAAGTGAATACTCCTCCCACTCCTGTGGAACGGAGTATTCATCCTGAGCGAGCGAAGCGAGTCGAAGGACCTGTAGGCTTTGCCAAGAACACTACTTCGCCCGTCGTTCGGCGAAACCGGAGCCGAACGTATTTTCCATTCGCGTTATTCGCGGTTCCCAAAATAATCTTTTCTCTGTGCCCTCTGAGTTCTCTTTACCCACCTCTGTGGCATGTTTTTTGCCCAAATTTTCTAATTTTTCACTTTACATTTAACTTCTATTTTGGTATAATACTCAATTAACATAACATGCTCTTTGAATTACAACACATTTGGAACTTCACAAATCAGGGGGAATAACAAATGACCATCATAAAATCACCGTCGCCCACAGGCCGAACATATTCTGAGCTGTCAAATCTCAAATTTCATACATGTTTTCTTGCACTTTTCTGCCTTTTCTCAATTCCACACAAAGTTAAGCTGGGTAAATTACCCCTTTATTTTGCAAAACAAACCCAATTCCCAGACGCCCCTCTTAACACAAACCCTTTAATTACAAATGCTTATAAAAAACAGACTTCCCAGTCCACCTCAAAACAAACCCAATTCAAAGCCGATTTAAACCCAATCAAAGCCAATTTACCCCCTCTAACGCCTCAAAAAATCACAAACAAACCCGATCCAAAGCTAATTTTCACCCCTCACAAACCGCACATCTTGCCCAGCTTAACAACCAAATCTTCACTCAACCCTGTGCATACTTGGTCGATATTTCCTCATCTCACACCCCCATTGAAAATGCTAATCCTAAGCTACTCCGTTACTTCCATACCGTCCCTCGCCAGGGCCGCCGCACCTATAATGCCCGCATCCTCACCCAGCGTCGCAAAGCATATCTCCACGCTCTCCTTCTTCAAAGACCATATCTGCTCATCGAAATACCCCCTGATTTTGTTCAACAAAATCTGCCCGGCGGCTATCATCCCCCCAGCAAACACTATCCGTTTCGGCTCCGTCGTATGCAAAACGTTAATGCAAACCAGCGCAAGCGCCTTCGCCGTTCCGTCAACTATCCGACCGGCCAGTTCGTCCCCCGCCTCCATATGCTCGAAAACGTCCTT
>CAZGGE010000025.1:0-2812 GCA_964524285.1 uncultured Pirellulales bacterium | reverse complement strand
TTCGTTCAGCACCTCTTTAAGGCTCGATTTCTCTCCGGAAATAACCGCCTCCGTCGCCCTCCTTGCCGTTGAGCTTGCCGACCCGTACGCCTCCACGCATCCCCGCTGCCCGCAGCCGCAAAGCCTCCCGTCAGGATATATTATTATGTGCCCAAGCTCCGCCGCATTATCACCGCTGCCGTGCGCCAATTTGCCGTCGCTTATCAAACCGCCCCCTATCCCCGTTCCCAGCGTGAAAAACGCCATATCGTTAACACCCCTGCCCGCTCCTTCAACCCATTCGCCGTAGCAGGCCGCGTTACCGTCGTTGTCCAGCACCACGTCCCCGCCGAGCCGCTCACTCAGCATCTTGCGAAGCGGAACGTTCTGAAATTTGCTCAGGTTCGGATTGCTGATCATAAACCCCTCCCCAAGGTTAAACTGCCCCGTCGAACCAACACCTACAGCCTTGAGAGCCTCAAGCGACAATTCATTATCCGCCAGCAGCTTCTCTATCGCCTGCCCCATTCTCTCCACCGCATCCGCCGGCTCCATATCCACCCACGCCCCGATAGACGTTTTGCCCAGCAGCTTCAACTCCTCGTCAAAACAGCCTATCTTGATATTCGTTGCCCCCAAATCAATACCGACGAACGCTTTAGCCATATTTCAAATCCTCATAAATTCACCCCGGCCTCACTGCGGATAACCATCGGGATATTCGTTATGCCATCGCCAGGCGGTTTCTACTATTGTTTCAAGTTCTCCGAATTCGCTTTCCCATCCAAGTTCCTGCTTTGCCTTCGTTGCGTCGGCGGTGAGTACCGGGGGGTCGCCGGTCCGACGCTCCGTTTCCACAACCTTAAAATCCCTGCCGGAGACCTGCTTGACCGTATCAATAACCTCCCTTACCGAATAACCGTTGCCGTTACCCAGGTTGTATATCAGCTCGCTATAATTTTCCAGCCTGTTCAGAGCCAGCAGGTGTGCATTGCACAAATCCTCAATATGAATGTAATCCCGCACACACGTGCCGTCCGGCGTTTCATAGTCTGTGCCGTAAATACTGACCTGACTGCGTTTTGCCATTGCAGCCTGTATGACCAGCGGTATCAGATGCGACTCCGGTCGATGGTCTTCGCCGAGCCTGCAATCACATCCCGCCCCGGACGCATTAAAATATCGCAAGGCCGCATACCGCAATTTGCCCGCATCGCTTTGCCAGTGGGACATTCTCTCCACTGCAAGCTTAGTTTGTCCGTATGGATTAATAGGCTGAAGCGACTGCCCCTCGCTAACAGGGACTTTTTCCGGTATCCCGTAAACCGCCGCCGAACTGCTGAAAATAAAACGCTCCACGCCCGCCTCCTCCATCGCCGACAGCAACACCCGCGTGTCGCAAACATTGTTCCTGTAATATCTCAAAGGCTCCTGCGTCGATTCTCCAACCTCGATAAAAGCCGCAAAGTGCATCACCGCATCGATTTGCTTGTCCCTGAGCGTCTTAAAAATCAAATCAAAGTCCGCCAGTTCCCCGTGTATCAATTCATGCTCCGAGACGGCAGCTTCGTGTCCCTTGCTCAGGTTGTCGAATACAACAGGTTCATGGCCGTGGCGTGCAAGCACCGCCGTCATGTTGCTGCCGATATAACCTGCGCCCCCACAAACGAGAACTTTCATAACAGCTTAACCGCCCGACTTAGTAATCTGTTTTTCGACTTGTTGAATTATCACGGTCGCCAGGTTTGGGTCGTTTCCCACCGTCAGCCATTCAACGTTCTGTATCTGCTCGGGTTGCATGCTTACTCGGCCCTTTGTACCTGTGCCGACAACAAAAATAGCCCCTGCCTGCGACGGGCCGGTAACGTTTACTTCCGGCAAACTGAGCCGCTCCACCGTAACACTGCACGCAAGGCAGCTTGTGCCATTTTTTTCCGTCAACGAAAGTTCAGCAGACCGGCGGATGCTGTGGAGATTGGAGTAAAAGCTGCTTCGCTTGCCTACGTTGTCATCGCGCCAGAACTGGAAAAACTGGGCACCGCAAAGCGGGCTGGTCCTGATATATCCTGCATCCGGGTCGGCCTTGTCTATATCAAAATTCATTCGGCAAAGTGTTTTTTCGGCCACTTCCATAAGCCTGCCGCGGTCAACGCCGGGCAGACAGACCTTGTTAACTGTTTTACCACCCGGAACCGTCTTTCCACAGCCCGCGAAACAAACGACAATAACCGTGCAAACCACCACCGACAAACCGAACCGTACTTTATCATTTTCTGGCAGCATAGATACCCTCGATTTTTCTTCAAATTATACATATCACCCCGAACCTTCTCAAGAGTCAATAAATAAAATGACGGCTCCAAGCCGGTATTGTCCAAACTTCAATCACATAGAGTTAAAGGCAAAACATTGGGGGAAGACGTTCTTATCCTGTCCGTCAAAGATGGCAGCAAAACAACCTTTGAGATTGTTAATATTCTGCATCATCAAAATAAATTTTGAGAGAGTCCGAAACGATTCAACTGAAAAAAAGTAGTGAAAAACCTTAATGTAATTCTGCCAGAGCCGAGCATTTTGGCCGTATCCGCTCAATGCAGAGTTTAGATGCAAATCAGGTTTTCCCCGATATTTGTCGATTAGGTATTTGTCCGATGGTTGTTTCATGAAAGACATTTGTGAATCTTCCCAATTCGAGAAGTACTGAACGTATTGTAGTTCAATGAGCTTATATTTCCGGCTAATATTATACCAGAATTGGGATTGGTTGTAAAGGAAAAATGCCTCTTTAAAAGAATTTGTGGGTTACAACCGGTTCCGGGAGTGCTCCAAGATT
>CAZGGE010000024.1:14815-26901 GCA_964524285.1 uncultured Pirellulales bacterium | reverse complement strand
CAGAACTTTTGGAACGGCCTGATTGATAACTACACCATCTGGGACAATGCGCTGAGCCAGAGCGAAGTTGAAGCGATGGCTGGCTGCATCCCCGAGCCTGCGACCATTGCCCTGCTAGGTCTCGGCGGACTTGCATTGCTTCGCAGAAAGCGCTGAATGAAGAAATCTTAACTGATTTCAGTTGAGGCTGATATTCGGGGCGTGTGCCGATTTTTCGGTTCACGCCCTGTTTTTTGTGCTGCGGGGGTATATTTTCGGACGGGGAATTGAGTTTTCCGTTTGACAACGAGGCGGTATGGCCTTATAATCAGCATAGAGCCTTGACAGGGTTATTTTGGCTTTATGGAGCCATTTGTGTTTGTCGATATAGTGAAGTAATAAGCGTCGAGAGCTATGAGTTTTAAGCAGGGCTAACTGAGGTAAATACAATGAAGAAGATTGGATTATTATTGATATGGGGTATGTTGTACTGCTTTGTTTGCTTTTATACGTCGGGTTGTCAGCGATGCGTGCCTCCTTTCGGCAATCACGGATGTGCTCAACTTGGGGAGACAATGGCTGAAGGGCACAGAAGGCATTTGCGTAACGCGCGGATCAATCATAAGGAGATGATGGGAGACTTAGACAGGGTTTTGCTTTTTCACGAGCCGAGCAGGGCGACACATATGCGGATACCCTGATTTAGCGTTTTGTTTGGTAAGCCAAAGAGGCTTTTCGGCGAAGAAGCCGGCGTATTCACTTTAATTTTTGCCCGGGCGTAAATATTTTGATTTGCCGCCCGGCAGTTAAATCCACCAAGTTAACGGGTCCGTCGAGATAGTGGACATTGTTATTGATTACTTCAGAAGGATTGCGGCATATCCATTATGGGTAGTTGCGATAGAATTGTTTCTTATCGGGCTTGTAGTTTACTGGGTGGTAGATTTTCTTGAGGGAACACGGGGCGAGCGATTATTTCGTGGTATTATCATTATTTTGATAGCCGGCGTTCTGGTTTTGAATCCGATGGTCGAGCGATTCGGATTCGAGCGTCTGGAGCATTTATTCCGAGGTTTTTTGATTGCGGTGTTGATAATAGCGGTGGCGGCGTTTCAGCCTGAAATCAGGCGAGTGGTTCTTCGTATAGGTCAGGGACGATTTTTACGAGGTTCCTCACAGGAGCTGGAGGAGATAGTTAGTGCGGCGACAGATTTGTCGGCAACGAAGACCGGCGCGATAATTGTGATAGAAAAGAAGATAGCTCTTGGTGAATTCATAGAGACCGGTGTGCAGATGGATGCGCGTGTAACGAGCGAGTTATTGAAGACGATATTCTGGCCTGGCACGCCTCTTCACGATATGGCGGTGATTATCCGCGGCGACCGGGTGGTTGCGGCCCGGGTCCAGTTGCCTCTGGCGGAGGCGGACAGCGTGGAGGGAGTAGAGCTTGGTTCACGTCATCGAGCGGCACTGGGTATCACGTCAGGCTCGGATGCCGGTGCGGTGTTGGTTAGCGAGGAGACGGGCATTATCTCTTTTGCATCGGAGGGAAAGCTGTATCGAAATCTGGATGATTCTGGACTCAGGAAGCTACTTGCGAGCAGTATGGACGAGGTTGCTCCTGTTATAGCGAGGCTTCGGGGTGGTGTGGTCAGGAGTTCGACGGGCAAGGCTTAGTTTTTTGCGAATGTTGAGCGTGTAATGACAAAGAGACGTAAGGCGGGAAAGATATCGGCGGTGGTGCTTTTGACCCTTTTGATATGGGTATGGGCGGATCTTTCGAAGACGGACACGTATGCGGTCGGAGGCGCCACGGTTGACATTGCCAAATCCGCGACATCCAGGCTCTGGGTTACGTTTGATGAGGGTCAGCTTGTAATTGAGCTTCGCAAACTGGTACTTCGGGGTTCGTCGTCGAAAATTGCGAGGCTTGCGCGTGAAATCAAGGAAGAACAGTTGAGCAAGAATTTCACACTTCATCCGGAGGAGTATGGTATGATTTCGGCGGGTCAGTACTCGCTTGACGTGGCGGATTTTATTAATAATGTGGAGCGGGTAAAGCGTCTTGGATTGACGGTGGAGTCAGCGGAGCCGGCGAAGGTGTTGATTCATGTACGGAAGCTTGTAAAAAAGTCGCTGGACATAATATGCGTTGATGAGAACGGGACTTTACTGAAGTCGAAGGAATTGGAGCCTCGTCGCGTGGAGATGTACGTACCGGTGGAGTGGGTGCTGGAAAAACATTCGGCGCGGGTGGTACTTACTGAGACGGAAATCAAACAGGCACGTTCGGCGGCGGTTGAAAGCACTCCTTTTGTTGAATTGCCCGGCGGTCAGGTTAAAAAGGCTTTGACGCCGGTGAAGGTTACGCTTTTGAAAGAGCCGGACAAGCTCGAGAATTACACCATAAACATGCCAACTCCCGGCGTGTTGTTGAGTTTGCCCCTGCAGGGAAAATACGTGGTTGAGATACTGAACCGCGAAGATTTGACGAATGCCATCAGTATACGAGCGACTCTTGCGGCCAAGCTGGCCTATGAGAATAAAGATTATCACGTGATATTGAAGATTGAAGACAAAGACGCCCGGTCCGGGGAAGGCCAGAAGGAGGTGATATATAATTTTCCCCATGAGTTTTTGAGGACCGAGGAGATAGAGCTTGCTCAGGACCCTGTGCAGGCAAGGTTCAGGATGAAGCCTGTCTCGTCTGATTAGTTAGTTTTTTGCTTCCGGCAGTAGAGAAAATAATCAGGGTTTCAACGGTCATCCACAAAGCGAGCAGGAAGATTGCCGCCCCTATTGAAACGAGGAGCCAATTTTCATTTTTAATGAAATTTATCTGGCTTTTAACCATGGCCCAGTTTGTGATGACCAGCATGATTACGCAAGGCAAAGCTGTTACGAGGAATTTATAACCGCCTTTTGTTTTGAGGTATATTGTAACAACGAGCAAAGCGAGGGCTGCAAGCAACTGGTTGGCGGTTCCGAACAGAGGCCAGAGAACCATTGCCCCTTTGCCGTTCGCACCCTGTGCGAATGCGAGTGCTGCGGCGGTGAGAACGACGAACGTAGTGGCGACCCATCGATTTGTTAGGCAGGGGATATGTACCTCGTTTGCGAGTTCGCTGACGACGTATCGCTGGAGTCGTACGGAGGTGTCGAGTGTAGTGCCGGCAAACGAGGCAATGAATACGCCGATGAGTGTTATTGCCAGTGTTTTAGGGATTCCGACGGTTGAAATCAAATTTGCGGCTCCGCTGACGACGGGTGCGATTTTGTCGGTTAGTCCCTTTGATCCCATCCATGAGGCGTATTGCTGCTGCCAGGCATCCGTACCGCGCAGTAATTCACCTGTGGCGGCTTCGAGTCCCATTCCTATACCTGCTCCGACGCACAGCAAAACGAGGACGGCGAGTGTTCCTTCGAGAAGCATGGAGCCGTATCCGACGAACTTCGCATCCGTTTCTTTTGAGACCTGCTTTGGGCTTGTTCCTGTGGCGACGAGTGAATGAAAACCGCTGATTGCGCCACAGGCGATGACTACGAACATGAATGGCCAGATTGGCAGGACGTCGTCGGGGAGGGATTTGTTGACCGCCGGTGCGACCATGGAGAGTTCACCGGACGTCGAAGCGGCCAAGATACCTGCCGCGATAAGTCCCATAGCGATAAAAAGCTGCCAGGCGTTTATGTAATCACGTGGCTGGAGTAGCGTTGTAACGGGCAGTGTTGATGCAATCCATGCGTAGATGAGCAGTATGATGACCCAAACGCCTGTTGGCGGCATACCCGCTATGGCGGTTATTGTAAAGGCGTCCGGCCAGTTGTTGTACAATAGTGTTCCGAGGCCGATGCACAGGTACATACCTGCAACGGCGACGCCCGTAGCGAGGATTACGTTTGCGTTTTTCTTGTAGACGGCGAAACCGAGGGTTACGGCAATCGGAATCTGGAGCCAAACGGGAATGACGGACTCGGGAAATCTTGTGAAGACGGCGGCAATGACTACGCCGAAGATGGCTATAACGATGAGCAGACTTAGAAAGACGATGGCAAAAAAGATGAACCTGACCCTCATATTGATGTATTTTGCGGCGACTTCGGAAATGCTTTTTCCCTGGTTTCTCAATGAGACGATGAGTGCGCCGAAATCGTGAACGGCACCCATGAAGATACATCCGAGCAGTACCCATAGTATAGCCGGCAGCCAGCCCCAGATGATACCGATAGCGGGTCCTACAATCGGCCCGGTTCCTGCAATGGAGGTGTAATGGTGGCCGAAGATTATTCCTTTTCTGGTGGGGACGTAATCGATTCCGTCTTTCATTGTAGCCGAGGGGACGGGAGCCTGTGGATTGAGTTTGAAAATTTTGTTTGCGAGAAATCGTCCATAGGTATGATATGCGAGCAGGTATCCTCCGCCGCAAACAAGCATTATTAAAAGCGCATCCATTTTCAAGTCTCCGGATTATTAGTTATTACTTTCTTCTTGCGCGGAGAAGCAGCCGAAGGGGCACTTCCTCGATATCGAGTGTGCTCTTAATGTTACCGGCAATATACCGCATCATTCTATCGTCGAAAAGGTGCGGTTTGTTTACGAACATTAGTATAGTAATGGGGTTTACTGCCACCTGAGTAGCGTAGAAGATTTTGGGTTTTGCAGTTTTTTGGCGTCGTTGTGCCGGCGATTTTTTCCTGGTAATTGATTCGAGTGCCTTGTTGATTCTGGCGGTTGCAATTTTTTTGTTTCCCAGTTCGAATAATTCCTCCGCGGTGTCCAGCAGGGGGTCGATATTCCGTGCCTTTGTTGCGACGGTAAAAACGATTGGTTCGGACTTCAGGGCGGGTAGGGTTTTGGTAAGGTATTGTTCATAATCAGAGGTTTCGGCCTGTCCTTTTGCGATGTCCCATTTGTTTACGACGAGTATACAGCTTTTATATTCTTGGTTAATCAATCTTGCGAGTTTTTTGTCCACGCGTCCAATGGGCACGGCGGCGGCGATTATAAATAAAATCACGTCAGCGCGGTGTACGGCCTCGGAGGCGCGGACGTAGCTGTAAAACTCGATACTGTCGGAAATTTTGCTTTTTTTTCTAATTCCTGCGGTGTCTATGATGAGTGCGGTTTTTCCTTTTCTTTCAAATCTGACGTCGACGGCGTCTCTGGTTGTGCCCGGGGCTTCATTTACTATGACTCTTTGAGAGCCGACGATGGCGTTTACGAGTGTGCTTTTGCCGGCATTTCTTTTGCCTACTACCGCAAGCTTCATGGCGGGTTTGGCGGGTGTTGAGTCTTGACTTTGGTCGAGCCTTTCGAAAATGCGTTCGAGTAGTATCTGTTTATTGATGTTATTGGTTGCGGATATGCAGAGGAATTCGCCGAAGCCGAGCTTTGAAAACTCAGCGACATGTGGAAATAATTTAGCGTTGTCGGCTTTATTTGCCACGCAAACAGGCTTGAGCTGGGGGGTACGCAGCATCCGGGCTATCTTCTCATCGAGGGGAGTGAGTCCGTCGCGGATGTCGACCATGAAGAGTACAAGGTTTGCTGAAGCTATGGCTTGTTCAATCTGATTTTCGATATGGCTTGTGAGTTCGCTGGTGTCGACAAGACCGTAACCTCCGGTATCGACGAGTTCGAGGTATCTGCCATCTTTTTCTATGAATGTAGTTACGCGGTCTCTTGTAACTCCCGCCGTCGGTTCGACGATGCTGATTCTTTGTCCGGCGAGTGCGTTGAGCAGGCTGCTCTTTCCGACGTTTGGTCTTCCTATAATTGCAACTGTTGGTATTGGCATAGGTTCGCCCAAAAAATGCATTGCACGGGTTTTTCCAAAAGCTTGATTATATCATAAAATCATCGATTCTGAAGTCCCCGCAAAAAGGGATATCGGAAAAGCGGAGGGGCGGTGCGGTTTTGGATTGCACTTTACGACCGTAAGTCGTATTATTGATTCGTTTTAGACGAGGATAAGACAGGGGATGACAAAATGTTGAGACATTTTATTTTTATGGTGGTGTTAGTTTGGGTGTCTGCTGAGGGAATCTGTGATACTTTCAAGAACCTTGTTACCAAGGAAAGTTTCAACGGCTACGCCACACAAAAAGTCAAAGACGGCAAGACGGTGGTGCATATAGCCCAAAGAGGCCCTGAATTTGTTGATTTAAGCAACCATGAAGTGATTTATAATCATCTTGGTCGCGAGAAAGTTGTGTTCATCTTTTCGCTAACCGAGCCTGTAAATTTGATTTCCGAGATGGAGGTGTTCGAGCGTAGTATTGTTTCCGCCTCCAACGACGGCCCGCTTTTCATTCTTATAGAGCTTGATGCGGTCACCGGTCGTATAGACCTTTTGCAGAGGATGTGCGAAGCGATTATAAGTACTTATAATTGTCCGACGGTATGCTATATCAAAGAGGGCATGTCTGAGGGAGCTTACAGTCACATGGCCGCCCTGGCTCTTGCCTGCGATAAACTTTTCATGGGTGAGAGGACACTTATCGGCGGGAAGCCGCTTCGTCCGGCGAGCCTGTTAAAGACGGACGAAACAAGCCAGTATAATGAGGAAACGTTCGATGAGGAAGCACTTGAGAACTGGTATTCTTATTGTTCTGAAATTGCAAGATTGAATAACAGGCCGCCTCTTTTGTCACGGGCATTTGTAGACCCTGAAATGGAAGTTCTTGAAGTGGCTTCGAACGGGAACCGGATTTTTATAAAGCCGGAAGAAAAAAAAGAAGACCAGAAACTCATCCGAACATGGACAGAGAAGGGCACCATGCTGAGGATGACCGCCGAGCAGGCAGCGGATAAAGGGGTTGCCGATCAAGTTATCCGGTCTCGCGAAATGATGCTGGCCGAGCTTGAGGCGGACAAGGTCAAAGAAATCCGCGACCGTCGGATGTCGAAGGCCAGGCGTGAATATGAACGGTCAAAACGGAGACTGGAGGAGGCACTTTGGGATGTTGAAGCCCTGGAGGAAGAAGTTGAATTGCTGCTTGAGGATTACAACACATTGGACAAGGCGTTTCGCCGGCTTAACAAGATGACGCTTGTTCCCAGGCCGCCGGCAGAATTAGGGCGTATGGAGGCGCTGTTGGTGGAAAGGGATATTGTCCTTGACCGGTTCATGGCAGCTTCTGACGCGCTGATGGCCCAGTACGAGCGTGCAATAGCTATCGCAGAGGATAGCGTAGACCTTGAGCATCGGGTGGAATCGCTGGAGGAAGCTCAGAAGTCGGTGCGTGAGAAGCAGTCGGAAGTTCTGATGCGGCCGGTGCTTTAGATTTTTGTCGCGTATTTTGCCAACAATCTGTATCAGCAAAAATCAAATATCGCCCTGTTTCACCCCGCCATTGCGTTAACCTGTGGGGGAGGTTAACTTAAGTTAACTTAATACAAGATGTTAATAGTCACAAAATCTTTTTAAGCAACGCCAGAAATATATTTAGTCCGTTCATAAATCATTGCTGTCGTATTGAAAGAAGATTCAGTCAAGTAAAAAAAACTGCTTGAAAAGAAAGGATACAGGTTAACAAGAATTTCAGGCTCACATCATATTTTTACAAAGAACGGAATATTGCCGGTAAGTATTCCAGTACACAAAGGAAAGGTTAAAGAACATTATGTCAGTGAAATTGAAAAAATCGAATAGACCATTTGAAAAAGATATTTTGAACAAGCCCTGAAAATAAGCTCAGGCCTTGAAAAGTGGGTTCAGGTTTTTGCTGAGCTGCTTTAGGTGCTCGTTCTGGGCGTCGGTGATTTTTCCCGCGTTGGGGGCGAGTTGTAGTGCCATTTTGAAAAGTTTTTCCTCGCCGGGCGGAACCGCGGCAGTTACCGATTTCGATAAAGTCCAGTTCAATGCGAGTTCGGCCAATTCCGGGTCGACGACAGGCTCGTACCAGCACCTGGGAAATACTCGCTTCTTGCCCTGTAACTTTTGCTTTGCCAGCACTTTTAATGCCAGTATTCCCATTTCACGCTTTTTGGCCTCAATAAGCACCTGCTGGTCGAATTGTCCTTTGAAATGACAGCAGAAGTTGATTGGGTAAAGGATAGTGTGGAAGTCAAATTCTTTGATCGCGGCCATTGCGGCCTGTGGCGAATGTGCGGAAAATCCGATATAACGGATTATGCCCGCTTTTTTTGCCTCCAGAAATGTTTGTATCGCCCCGTCTTTTGCCAGCGCAGCCTTGACGTCCTTTTCCACATCCGTTATGGCGTGAAGCTGGTACAGGTCGAAATAACCGGTTTTAAGCCTTTTAAGAGACGCGTCCAGCTCCCTGCGGGCACCTTGTTTGTCCCGCTGGGTCGTCTTGCAGGCAAGGAAACAGTCCTTTCTAAAGGGTTTAAGTGCCGGTCCGAGCTTGAGTTCGGCGTCGCCGTAAGTGGGAGCGACGTCGAAATAATTAATGCCCTTTTCGACGCTTTCTTCGACAATTTTCGAGGCATGTGAAGGCTCAGTGTTCATAACCACTATGCCACCGAAGCCTATGATACTCAGCTTTACGCCTGTTTTACCTAATGGTCTTTTCTCAATGGATTCAATTCGCCTGCCGTCTTCAGACTCTGACAATTTTTCTCCAAGCATTGTCTTGCCCGACAATGCCAGTCCGCTTATAGCGGCGGTTTTAAGGAAATTACGACGGGTGGGATTCATTTTATTATCCAATCAAAAAATTACGGCTGTTTTTGACTGATCCGGTATGCTCATTATACTCGCCTTTACCCTTTCAGGCAAATACAGCTTCACGTTCGAGTTGCAGCATTTTCCGCTTCACCGTGATTCCACCGTCTGCAGAAAATCCACAAAGCCTGCCGTTGCCGCCAATCACCCTGTGACAGGGAATGATAAGTGGTATTGGATTTCGAGCCATTATCCGTCCGACCGCTCTTGCGGCGTTTTGGTTTCCTGCTTTTGCCGCCAGTTTTCCGTAACTAATTGTTCCGGCGAATGCGACCTTGCGACAGGCGTTCAGTACGCTTTTGGTGAAGCGAGGCAAATCCTGGAGGCTCAATGGAATATCTTTGGGAAATTGCACTATTTTGCCGGTGTAATAAGCCTTAATCAGCTTTTGAAGTTCGGCGAAGAGGCTGGGTTCAAGTTGGGCGTTGGGCATACCTGCCAGCAAAGCTGCCTTTGTTTGTGAGGGGTAGCGTGCGGGCAGCCGGCTTCTGATTATGCCGGCATGCCCGGCCAGGAGACCGAAATAGCCCCATTCAGTGCTGAAAATGGTATATCTGAGAGGATTTTGCATTTGTTGAGGCCTTATTGAACCAAATACTGAGTAATCGCTCAAATTCATTGACTCAAGAGTAAAATTTTGCTATTGTTCACGGCTTTACAGAATTGCTTGATTTTTACTATCCTTACCCTGAAAACGTCGTAATGTCATTAGAAAATCTACGCAAGCGGATAGATGAAATAGACTCGCAGCTTGTCAAGCTGCTTAACGAGCGTGCGCGCATCGTGGTGGAAATCGGAAAGCTGAAGAACAAAAGCGATAAGCCGATATATGCGCCGGACCGGGAAAAACAGGTTTTCGAGAAGGTAATAAAGTCGAACGAAGGACCTTTGCCGGATGCCTGCCTTGTGGCGGTCTGGCGGGAACTGATGAGCGGGTCGTTCGTGCTTGAGCGTTCTCTGCGCATAGGTTATCTGGGCCCTCAGGGCAGCTTCAGTCATACGGCTGCAATGCTTAAATTCGGCCAAAGCTCGGAGTACGAGGCCGTCACGGACATCAGGAGCATTTTCGGCGAGGTCAGCAGGGGACATTGCGACCTTGGTATTGTGCCGATTGAAAATACCACCGGCGGCGGCGTCATCGAGACGCTTGATGCGCTCGTGGATTCCAATGTGAAAATATGCTCTGAGGTTCTGATGTCGATACATCACAGCGTGCTTGCGAACTGCCCCCTGGACGAGGTGAAGAAGGTTTACTCGAAGCCTGAGGTGTTTGCGCAGTGCAGGAACTGGTTGACGGCGACCCTTAAGGACACGCAGACCATCGCGGTGGCCTCGACGGCTAAGGCGGCCCAGATGGCGGCGGAGGAAGCCGGTGCCGCCGCCATAGGTTCGTCGGTGGCGGCGGATTTATACGGCCTTAAGGTGATTTGTGAAAACATCGAGGACATAAGTAACAATGTAACCCGTTTTCTGGTCATAGGAAGGGAGGACGCAAAACCTACAGGAGAGGACAAGACGGCGATACTTTTCAGCACGGCCCATAAGGCGGGCGCGCTTGCCGACGTTTTGGAGGTGTTCAAACGTTACGATATAAATCTAACCAACATTGAGTCGAGGCCGAGCCAGAAGAGACAATGGGAATACTATTTCTTTATGGATTTTCTCGGACACCGAAATGACGAGAAAGTGAAGAAAGCACTGGAAGAAGCGGGCAAACATTGTCTGCAGCTTTCGGCTCTGGGCAGCTTCCCGCGGGCAAAGAGGCTGTTGTGAGACTATAGTGTTGCAAAAGGGCATTAACGGGTATAATGACGGAGTTACATTTCGGAAACAATCGAGTTTATGGTACCGGGAGGATATGATGAGAAAGCCTTTTATCGCTGGAAACTGGAAGATGAACACGGATAGTCACAGCAGTGTGACTCTGGCACAACAAATTGCTTCTGAAACTTCTGATATTGCCGGGCAGGATATTGACGTAGCTGTAATTCCTCCTTTTGTTTATATCCCAGCCGTGGTTAGGGCATTGAGTTCGTCGCGGATAGCGGTGGGGGCACAGGACATTTTTTATGAGCAGGAAGGTGCCTTTACCGGCGAAATCAGTTGTAAAATGTTGAAAGACGCAGGCTGCAATTACGTTTTGTGCGGTCATTCGGAGCGTCGGCATGTGATTGGCGAAAGCGACGAGATTGTGAATAAGAAGACGTCGGCGGCTTTACTGGGCGGGCTGCTTCCGATTCTTTGTGTGGGAGAACTCATTGAGCAGCGTCAGAACGAGAAGACCACGGATGTTATTACGGAGCAACTCGAGAAAGGACTTTCCGGCTTCAGTGAAGCAAAAGTGTCGGCGGTAACCTTTGCATACGAGCCTGTATGGGCAATCGGCACGGGCCTAACGGCAAGACCCGAGCAGGCCCAGCAGGTCCATAAGCTAATCAGGGATTTTCTTGCGGACAAATACGGTCGGGAGCTTGCAGAGGGCGCCAGGATACTGTACGGCGGGTCGGTAAAACCCGACAATGCGAAGGAGCTTATGGCTCAGGAAGACGTTGACGGAACGCTGGTAGGGGGGGCAAGCCTGAAGTCTGACGCTTTCACGCAGATAATAAAGGCGGCCTCATGACCGGATATTTTTCATGGGAACCGCCCGTACCTATTGTCATTTACGGGAAACAAATATGGATGCTTTTGCGTTGCTTAAAGTGAATTTTTTCATGAACCTTCTGGCAATCGTGTGGATGGTAGTTTCCGTGGTTCTGATACTGATAATACTGGTACAGAAGGGTCGTGGCGGAGGCCTGGGAGGAGCGTTCGGGGGGGGTATGGCCGGCGGACTGCTTGGTTCCAAAACAGGAGACTTTCTAACGTGGGTTACCATAGTAATGGTAACCTTGTTTCTTACTCTTGCGGTTGTACTTGTTAAGTATTACCGTCCGACGCCGACGGAGTACGGGCAGGAATCTACACCGCCGGCGGGTCAGATGCAAACCGTCGAGCAGCCCGAAGATACCGCTGCCGGACTTAAGGAGGCGGCAGAAGACATCAACACGCCAACTCAATAGGTCGGCGGCGAAAGAAAAACGTGCGGCGAATATGCGGAGAAGCATATGATAATCAGCATGACAGGATACGGAGACGCACAAGGACAGTTCGACGGGTTTAGTTACTCTGTAGAAATCAAGACCGTCAATAACCGATATCTGAAAACGTCAATAAAGCTTCCCGACCCGGTAGCATTTCTCGAAGAACAAATCGAGGGACTTCTTCGCAGAGAAATCGCACGTGGAACTGTCAATTACGTGTTAAGGTTGAAAGACGTTCCTGCCAAGACATTGTTTGATATTGACGACAAAGCTTTGGCCGACTATATGATTACTCTGGAGCGGATTTTATCCACGACCCACATAAAATCGTCCA
>CAZGGE010000024.1:0-14805 GCA_964524285.1 uncultured Pirellulales bacterium | reverse complement strand
GGTTTGCTTACGATTCCGGGTGTGATTCAGCCTGTCGCTCCCGAAGGCGAAACAAGCGAAAAGCTGAAGTCTGCGATACTTGCAAGCTCTGCGGAAGCCGTCAGGAAACTCAAAGAGATGCGAACAGCCGAAGGTGCGGCGCTTGCCGACGACCTCGAAGTTCACTGCAAACGAATCAAAGAAGACATAGATAAGGTTTATTCTCGTACCGGAACGGTATTAAAGGAATACCAGAAAAAGCTGAGAAAAAGAGTAGAGGAGCTGATGTCGGCGGCGAAGCTGCAACTGGATGAGGAAACCCTGGCGCGGGAAGTAGCGGTATTTGCCGAAAAATCGGATGTATCGGAGGAAATCGCAAGGCTGGACTCTCATCTGAGTCAGTTTGAGCAGAGCAGTCGCGGCGACGGGCAGACAGGTCGGAGGCTCGAATTCATAGCGCAGGAGATGTTGAGAGAAACAAACACTATTGCCAGCAAGGCCTCTGACGTTGAAATCGCCCGTCTTGTAGTAAACATTAAGTGCCACATAGACCGTATAAAAGAACAGGTTCAGAACGTGGAGTAGCTGCCTAAGATGACTAATATCGAGGAAAGAAACGGGAAACTTGTTATTGTAAGCGGACCATCGGGCGTGGGAAAAAGCACCATATCCAAGAGGGTTGCGCAGATAATGCAAAATGTTTATCTAAGTATTTCTTACACCACCCGCCCGAAGTCTGAAGAAGAGGTTGACGGCAGAGACTATCGGTTCATTTCACGGGAGGAATTTGAGCGGCTTATCGAAAAGGATTTGATGCTCGAGTATGCAGAGGTGTATGGAAATCTTTACGGGACTCCGAAGAACCAGATTGAGCAAGCCTTAGAAGAGGGCAAAGTTGTGCTGCTCGAAATTGACGTGCAGGGAGCAAAGCAGGTAAAGCAGATATATCCGGAAGCAATTATGGTATTCATCGTTCCGCCTACGCAAAAGGAACTTGCCGAGCGGATGAAAAACCGGGGCAGGGATGGCGCACAGGCGGCAAAGCAAAGGCTCGATGGTTCGAGCATTGAAATCGCCGCCGCCTGGGAGCATTATCAACACATTGTCATAAACGATACGCTGGAACAGGCGGTAAAAGAAATCGTTGGGATTATTAAGGACTTTGCCGGAGAAAATACATGATAGAAGAACTCAAAAAAACCGACCTTATCGAAAAAGTGGGGGGAAGATTCAAATTGACCGCATTGATTCAAAAAAGGCTGATAGAATTGATGCAGGGAGCAAGGCCTCTAATCAGGGATACAGAGGGCAAAACCAAGATGGAAATTGTGGTCGAAGAAATTGTTCAGGATAAGATTGCGCCTGAAGAGGCCGGCGAAAGCAGTTCAGAAAAGGAGGTTAACCCCCTGAAATGACGCCTGCCAAAAAAACAATTTTAACCGAGTGCAGGATTCTGCTTGGAGTTTCAGCGGGGATAGCGGCTTACAAGTCGGTGGATTTGGCCAGAAAGCTTACGGTTTCCGGCGCCGAGGTGAGCACGGTGATGACCGAGAACGCCTGCCGGATGGTTGGACCGAAGACCTTCGAAGCCGTTACGAAAGGTCCGCTTTTTACGGAAATGTGGGACATCGGAAAGCAATACAGAATCAGCCACGTCAACCTGCTCGACTGGGCGGATATGATAGTTGTTGCTCCCACCACCGCCAACACCCTGGCGAAAATCGCAAATGGAATATGCAACGACCTTCTAAGCACCGTAGTTTGTGCCTGCTGGAACAAGCCGGTATTGCTTGCCCCGAGTATGAACAATAATATGTGGGAAAACCCGGCCGTTCAGCAAAACATTCATAAGGTCAAAGAGATGGGAATACATCTGATTGGCCCCGAAAAGGGAATTCTGGCGAGCGGCGTAAAAGCGATGGGCAGAATGTCAGAACCGAAGGATGTCATCGAACGCCTTGAGCGAATGGCTTCCACAGTCAAGCGTAAAAGCTGAAGGTATGCACGTTTTAATCACAGCCGGCGGAACCCGTGAATATATCGACCCCGTTCGTTACATAAGCAATGCAAGCAGCGGTAAGATGGGCTTTGCCCTTGCGGTTGCTGCTTTGAAAGCGGGCCATAAAGTAACTGTCATAACGGCCCCTACGAATCTTCTGTCTGCCCCAAAGGTTAATCTTGTAAAAGTTGTCTCTGCCGACGAGATGTTCACCGCCGTCAGAAAACATTTTCCGAAATGTGACTGCCTGATAATGGCCGCCGCCGTCTGTGATTACAAACCCGCGGAAAAACGGAAAACAAAAATCAAAAAAAATAGAGAGCCAGTACTGCTTGAGCTGTTACCCACCACAGACATCCTTTATTGGGCCGGCAGGAATAAAAAGAAGCAACAGATACTTGCCGGCTTTGCCCTGGAAGATAAAGCCTTGAAATCCCGTGCCGAAAAAAAGTTAAAGCAGAAGAATCTGGACCTTATAATCGCCAATCCCGTTGAAACAATAGGTTCGCAGAGTGCCTCCGTTCACTTAAAAATCGCAACAGGCAAATGGCAGACCTTGCCTGCTGCGGAGAAGTCGGTAGTGGCTCTAAAGATTATATCTGTAATTGAACAAATTGCAAGAAGCCGGGTCAACTCACATAATTAACAAGAGGATAAATCTGAAAACACTTCAGCAACGGCCTTGTTTACAATTTTGCCCTGGTGTATATTGACGGCGGCGTTGTGTCCCTCGCTCAAGCCGGCAAAATCGTCCACTCCGTGAGAGGCAAGCTGTCTGGCATAAGGCAAAGTAGCGTTGCACAGCGCGCGGCTCGAGGTTATGCTTACCGCTCCCGGTATGTTGGCAACACAATAATGGATCACACCGTCCACCACATACGTTGGTTCGTGATGGGTGGTAGGCCGGCAGGTCTCAATACACCCACCCTGGTCCACCGAAACGTCGACAATTACGCTGCCTGTTTTCATGCTTTTTAGAAATAACTTGTGGATTAAGGTTGGAGCGCGTCCGCCGGGAATAAGCACGGCGCCGACAATCAGGTCCGCCTGTGCGGCATAGCTCTGGACGGTGTGAGGGTCATTGTAAATGGTAGTTACGTTTGCGGGCATCATTTCTTCAAGATATCGCAGCCGATCGATGTCGATGTCCATGATGGTAACGTTCGCTCCCATACCTGATGCTATTCTTGCGGCGTTACTTCCGACAACTCCGCCGCCGAGAATGAGCACGTTTGCGGGCGTAACCCCCGGCACGCCGCTGAGCAATATTCCGCGTCCCTTCATTGGTCTTTCGAGGTATTTTGCACCCTCCTGTATCGCCATTCTGCCGGCAATCTCGCTCATTGGTGTAAGCAGGGGCAGTCGACCTTGCGGGTCTTTTAAGGTTTCGTATGCAACAGCAGTGATACCGGATTTCAAACACCCCCGGGTCAGTTCCCGTGATGCTGCAAAGTGCAAGAAGCCGAACACAATCTGGCCGGCCCGCAGCATTTCTATTTCATTGGGCAGTGGTTCTTTGACTTTTAAGATTAACTGTGCGTCATCGTAAATTTTCCGGGGCGCGTCCACGATTTTCGCGCCCGCGGCAACATAATCTTCGTCTTCGAAGCCACTGGCGAGGCCTGCCTTTTTCTCTATCAAAACCGTATGCCCATCCGCAATGAGAAGCTCAGCCCCTACGGGCATCAGGGCGACGCGGTACTCATCATCCTTGATTTCCGCAGGTACTCCGATAATCATTATGCAGTCCTTTAGCTGGTCTTTTCATCCTTTGCACCACCCTGAGCTATGCCGAGGTCTTTTGTCGTCATTATGCTCTCGAATTTATAACCCGCCTGTGTTATATTTTCTTTCGCTCCTTCCTGGCGGTCTATTACACATACAATTTTTTCAACTTCCGCACCGGCCTCGTTGATTAGTTTCGCGGCTTCGAGGGCCTGTCCCCCCGTCGTAGCAATATCCTCCACCAGCATAACGACGTCCCCTGAACTGAGGACTCCCTCAATAAGTTTTCCCGTCCCGTACTTCTTTTTGGTGTTTCTGACAATTACCCATCCTTTTCCGGTAGCCATTGAGGTTGCGGCCGCCAGTGCCACACCACCCAGTTCGGCGCCGGCTATGAGGTTCACATTCTTATCCATTCGCCTGGCAAACTCTTCGCCCAGTGCTTCGAGTATATCGGGGCATGTTTCAAACAGATATTTGTCCAGATAATATCTGCTTTTTCTTCCGCTGCGAAGGACAAAATCGCCCTGAATAAATGAAGTATTCTTAATTCTTTTTATAAGTTGTTTTCGATTCAAGTCTGAATCCTCCTTACACTTTCAATTCCGTTTTGTTTTTCAGTCTTCCACGATATTTTCGGCGAATTGGTGTAACTACATCCGCTATAAATTCGTCAACCTGCTGCGTCGCCCTTCCTGTGTAGTGTTTCGGATTGAGGACTTTTTCAAAATCAACTTTTGCAAAAGCATCGTTTTTTTTCAATTTTTGTATCAGGTCGTTTTCCCGTCCGGCTTTTTTTATCTGGTCGGCGGCGGCCTGTGAATATCGCCTTATCAGCTCGTGCAGTTGCTGCCTGTTACCACCCGCTTTCACCGCGGCCATCAGGATGTTTTCGGTCGCCATGAACGGCAATTCCGCGTCCACGTGCGCGGCGATAACTCCGGGATAAACCACCAGTCCGCCGGCTACGTTAATAAGAATTTCCAGAATCCCGTCAACCGCCAGAAATGCCTCGGCAATCACCACCCGCCTGTTTGCCGAATCGTCCAGAGTTCTTTCAAGCCACTGTTCCGCAGCGGTCATCACGGGGCTGGAGGCCAGACTGAATACCAGCCTGCTCAGGGCCGTTGCCCGCTCGCAACGCATAGGGTTTCTCTTGTATGCCATTGCCGACGAACCGACCTGCGACTTGCCGAAAGGCTCTTCCATTTCCTTCAGGTTTGCTAAAAGCCTGATATCGTTGCACATCTTGTGCGCCGATTGTGCCGCCGAAGCGAGGCAGTTAATAATCAGGGAGTCGATTTTTCGTTGATATGTTTGTCCTGTTACCGCGCATGTCCTGGCAAAACCAAATGCTCTGGCCACTTCATTATCCAGCCGGCGAACCTTGCTGTGGTTTCCGTCGAAAAGTTCGAGGAAACTTGCCTGTGTCCCCGTGGTGCCCTTGACGCCGCGAAAAACCAGCGTATCGAGTCGATGCTCTATTTCCTGCAGGTCCATCACGAATTCATAGCACCATAGTGTCGCCCGTTTTCCTACGGTGGTCAATTGTGCCGGCTGATAATGTGTGAAGCCGAGTGCCGGCAGGGAACGGTGCTTTTTGGCGAATCCGGCCAGCAGGTCTATCACCGTGGCCAGCTTTTCGGCCAGAAGCTGCATGGCTTGGCGCATAATCAACAAATCCGCATTGTCCGCCACGAAGCAACTGGTAGCACCGAGATGGATAATCGGTGCAGCCTGCGGCGCCGACTCAGCGAAGGTATGAATGTGAGCCACGACGTCGTGGCGGAATTTCTTCTCGAAACGCGCGGCCTTTTTGAAATCGATGTCATCCAGATGCGCCTGCATCTGGTCAATCTGTTTTTGTTTGATGTCCAGGCCGAGCTTTTTTTGTGCTTTTGCCAGTTCCAGCCATAAACGTCGCCAGGTGCTGAATTTCTTTTGTGCGCCGAACAACTCGGCCATCTGCTGAGAGGCGTTTCGCTGCACCAGTGGACTTTTGTAGAGTTTATAGTCTGCCATTATCCCATTATCAATCTAACTGACTGCTTCGATTTTCTTTTTTCGTTCGGCCAGCAGCTCTTCAATTTCTTCGATAGTTGCCGCATCCAGTTCCACGTCGGAAGCCTTGGCGGTCTCGGCAATCTGCTCCGGAGTCCTTGCACCTGCAATAGCAGAGGTTAGCACCGGCCTTCGCAGCGTCCAGGCGAGGGCAAGTTGAGCGAGTGTAATATTATTTCGTTGCGCAACCGGGCGAAGCTTTTCCACCAGCTCAAGGTTTATAGAGAAATGAGGTTCCTGAAAATATGGTTTTCTCCTTCGCTGGTCGTCGAGGGGCAAACTTGCCAACCTTTGCTGACTGAATTTGCCGGTCAAAAGCCCCATCTGCATCGGGCTGTAAACCACAACGCCGATATTGTTGGCTTTACAAAAGGGCAGATGTTCGGCCTCCACATCCCGCCGAATCATACTGTATGGCGGCTGTGATGACGCCACCGGATGAATCTTATGAGCCTGCTCGATTTGCTCCACAGTAAAATTCGACACCCCGCCGTACCGAACCTTACCTTCATCAATCAGCCGGGCTATCTGTTCCCAGGCCTGGGGGATGTCCTCGGCAGGGCTGTTATGGTGAATCTGATAAAGGTCTATGACGTCAATACCGAGGCGCTTAAGGCTCTGTTCACATTCCCTCCGGATACTGTCGGCCTTTAAGCAGCTTACCTTCTCCCGTTTCTCGTTCCACAACAGGCCGCACTTGGTGGCGATAATCGGCTTTTTCCGGCGGGTCTGCCTGAGAGCCTTTCCCACAAGCTCCTCCGAATGGCCGCAGCCGTAAATGGGAGCGGTATCTATCCAGTTGACAGCTTCTTCGATAGACTGAAGTATGGCATCGACGGCGGTCGGCCCCCAGCCGAACTGCCACGGACCGCCCATCGCCCAGGTACCCAGACCAACGGTGGTAAGCTCTAAATCCGAATAGCCCAGTTTTCTTGTCTTCATGCCTTCCCTTGTTCTTTATTGTTTTTGCAAACAGCATATTAGCCTTGAGCCGTTCTATCAACACTTTTATTGGCCCAATTGTTAATCATTATGCGCAACAAAAAACCGGCCCAAAAAAGACCGGCCGAAAAACTATTGCTACCAACCTGAAGTTAATCAAAATTTTTCATCCATGGTGCATCCTGATTAAACTCCTCTTCAGTTGGCGTAAGGGAGATATCCCATTTGCGATGCCATTTAAGTTTCCACAGACTCTTAAGACCTATTCGCTGAACAGACTTATCCACAAATACACCATTTATATGACCGTTGTGGCGGTTCTGGCAGAACCTTACCATATCCCCATCTCCAACCATCTGGCCGTCGTAATCAGGAGGTAATGCCGTTACCAATGGCCAACCCGATACCACTGAGCAATCCAGAAGCATAGGTATATAACCCGCACCATTAATATAAGCATACCGCCAGAAATATGCTTCGGGATGTCTAATTTCTGTTCCGGCATCTTTCACCGCTTGTGGGTCGGCGTTATAAAGCCAGCCGTTCTGACCATAACTACCTTTATATCCTCCCTGATTCCAGGCATAAAACTTGGTACCTTTTCCCTCACTGTCAATCCCAACTTTATCCGCCATTTGGCAAAAGAACATATCAGGGTTTTCATAGTAACCCTGTAGAACTGTCGTCCACCATTTGGCCGAAGACTGAAAACTATAATCGCTGAAATAACCCTCATTATCTTCGGCATATAACATATATATAACCCCCCATTGTTTCAGGTTTGAGCGACACATCACGTCCTTTGCCTGTTGCTGAACCCTTTTCAAAGCCGGGAATAATATTGACATCAAAAGCGCGATAATCGCTATCACCACCAGCAATTCTATCAATGTAAAACCACGTTGTTTTATCGTAGTATCCACCTTTGTAAATTTACACCGCAGGACGTAAGCATTTCGATCTGAATTATACACCCCCGTCCCCTGCATTTCCAGAAAAATCACTTCACAAAACAACATTTATCCCCCGCCTGAAACCACTCCCACAGACTAAAATTCCCCCCATATCTGCTAAAAGTCCTTCATCCACACCGGCCACTCACCCGGCGTCATCCCCCCGCCCAAAGTATAAGGCCCCTGAACATCATAATTCCGGTGCCACCTCAGCCCCCACAATTCCTTAAGCCCCACCTTCTTCACAGACCAGTCCATAAAAAGCACATTCGTAAAACCACCCCCATGTCTGTCCATGCATAAACGGTTCATGGAATCCTGGGCTCCACCAATATATTCACCATTATAATCCGGAGGCTCATCATGTGGTTCAGGCCAGGCAATCGGATACCATGCACCGGCAAACACAGGTATATATGCTGCTTTTTCCTCCCTGCATGTACGCCAGTTATTTTCCGTCGGATACACAACAAATAAACTATCCTGCCGGTTACCATTTTTGTCGAAAAGCGAAGGATTCGAAATCCACTCATTAACCCCATAGCTGCCGTAATCACCATACCTGCATTCCGGGTCATAACCCTCCTGATTATAATACCATGCGCTGGCGACACCTATGCCATCGATTCTGGTAGTAGGACACATCCTCAAATCGGGATTACTATAGTAAGGACGAAGCATGTTACCCCAGTAACCACAGGCAGCCTCTTCAAGACCGTTATCCCACCCATAATGAAAAGAACCGTTATTATCATCCGTATATAAAGTCCATATTACACCCCACTGGCGCAGATTTGACATGCATACAATCGTCTTTGCCTGCTGTTTCACCTTCTTGAGCGCCGGCATCAGGATAGACATCAGCATCGCAATAATCGCTATCACCACGAGAAGCTCAATAAGGGTAAATCCTTTACCTTTTCTGGAAAGTAAATTGTGCCCCTTGATATTCATCTTATTTATCCGCAAAAACCTGAACAAACCTCTTTCGACAGACAGAGCTTGATTACGTCGAAGTGTTCATCGAATTGCCTTTACGCCCATTCTGCGCCTGATATATAATACCACTTCCACCCCCACCCTGTCAAGCGCCGCCGCGCCATTAGAAATCTGCCCGCAGTGGCCTGAAACCCTACTTTTCCCCGCCTGCTTTGCTTTTCAGGTGCCTGTCGAGAAAACCAAATACCTGGGGGCGAAGGTCGCGATGCCCCACTTTGCCACGACGAACATCGAGGCCGAAGCCATGCCCCGCACCGCCAACTATCAAAAGCTCACTCACCACGCTTTTTTCCTTGAGCTTTTTGTGTAACTGCTTCGATTGCTCGACCGCTACCAGTATATCAACGCCGCCATGAATAATCAGAAAAGGCGGGTCATCTTTGCTTATATGATTCACCGGCGACGCCTTGAGCCAAACGCCGGGTTTGTCAACCCTGCTCGCACCAATGAAACCCTCTACCAAATCCTTAACAAACTCGTTCATCCTTTTGCTTCGTGCGAATTTGCTGTTAAAATCGTGCACGCCGAACATGGGGACGGCTGCCTGCACCCTGCTGCTGACACCCTTGTAAGGTCCGGGCGGTTCAAGCCCCGCCTCCGGTCCTGTCAAAGCAACCATGGCCGACAGGTGTCCCCCGGCTGAGCCTCCTATCACTCCGATATGATTCGGGTCCAGGTGAAAGCGTTCGGCGTTTTTCCGCAGAAACTGCACTGCTCTCTTGCAGTCATACAGGGCCTCCGGCCAGGCAGGTTTGTCTGGTTCGCTCAAGAGGTAATTGATGCTCATACAGACGTAGCCGCCGCGGGCGAGATTCATGGCTATTGAGCGGTCATTTTTCGAGGCCTTGTCGCCCGCACGCCAGCCGCCTCCGTGTATCAAGACAATTGCCGGAAAGGTGCTGCTCTCATTGGCCTCCGCCGGCATGTAAATGTCGCATTTCTCCTGGCGGTTCGGGTCAAGGTAACAAACGTCCTTTTGTACCCTTATATCGCGAGCCTGCACCTGCCGGCCCTGCGTTACAGGCTGCGTCGCATTTGCATCGCCGACTGCCTTGTTTTGCACCGCAGACGCACACCCGTAAATCGAAAACACCTGGCAAACAAGCCAGATAAGAAATATTGCGAGTTTCATTATTCGGCCCCTTTTCAGAATCCCAAGGCTGATTCACGCCGCTTTTGAATAACTATACCAGAACAAAACCACGCAGGCAAATAACTCTACTCCGCCTCGACCTTCCGTATCACAAACTAAGCTTTTCTTGACACAAAGCGGACAGCATCTTATCATACGTACCCGATTGGATAACGCCGTTGTTTGAGGGCGGCGTGAAAAAATCGTGAAAAACCCACGACCGGTGAACAAGAGGTTGACGTCCAAAGGCATGTAAAACTGTGAAAATCGTAGTTTGTATTCCCGCACGCTATGGCTCGACAAGATTCCACGGAAAAGTTCTCGCTAATTCAACCGGCAAATTCCTCGTCCAGCATACATGGGAGCGTGCGCGGCTTGCCAGGCTGCCTGAAGAGGTAATCATTGCCGCCGACCACGCAAAGATACTCGAAGCAGCAAAATCCTTCGACGCACCATGCATCCTGACCAGCCCAAAACATAAAAGCGGCACCGACCGTATCGCAGAGGCCGTTGCCAAAATCGGCGCCGACATAGTGGTAAATCTCCAGGCAGACGAGCCTGAAATAAACCCCCAAAGCATAGATTACGTTGCCGACCTGCTGGTTAAAAACCCTGATGTCCCCATGTCCACACTCGCCGCCGAATTCGAAAACAAAAAACAAATCGCCAACTCCAACATAGTAAAGGTAATAATCGACGCTTTCGGCCGGGCAATATATTTTTCCCGTGCAGCCATTCCGTATGACAGGGAAAATAACGGCATCGGCGAAACCGGCCGGTACCTGAGACACATCGGAATTTATGCTTACAGGAAAGACTTTCTGCTCAAGTTTACAAAGCTGCCGCAGTCACAACTCGAAAAAACCGAAAAACTCGAGCAACTCCGCGCAATTGAAAACGGCCACACCATCCTCGTCGGAAAAACAAAACACACCGGTGACGGCATAGACACCAAAGACCAATACCAACAATTCGTAAAAAGGTACAATGAAAACAAAAATAGCCACAGAGAACACAGAGATATAAAAAAACTAAAATAAATAATGGCAGATGACTTAACGGAAAAAATCATAGGAGCAGCTATAGAAGTACATAAAGAACTGGGACCTGGGTTGCTGGAGTCCATATATGAAGAAGCTCTTTGCTATGAATTCGGACTTCAGGGAATAAGATTTGAACGACAGGTTCCCACAAATATTATCTATAAGGGATACGTTATTAAAGGACAGAGACTTGACTTGCTCGTTGAAAAAGAAGTAGTTGTTGAAATTAAGTCGGCAAGCAAAGCGCCTGACATAGTTTTTTCTCAGACAATCTCTTATCTAAAAGCTACGAATTTAAAGCGCGGCTTAATCATAAACTTCGGCGAGAAAAGACTGATAGACGGAGTTAAAAGAATCTCCGTATAGAAATAAAGACATGAAGTATTCTAAAAAAGGGGTAGAAACTTTCAATTATCAAACCAAAAATAAAATGAAAGAAAAAACACTGAAATGCTGGGAAGAATTTGGAGACGAACTGGTAAAGATAAACCAGGAAACGGAAAAATTGCGAAATAATACACGATCACCTATGGCCTGTCCACTTTTTAGAGGAGTATGCAATTCCAAGTATCACCTCGAGTCAACACTCGATAGATTACTTAAAAAGGAAAGGAGTTACCCTGAATACCTCAACATAATAAAAATTGCTCATAAACATATTACAACCTGCACTGGGAAAAAATGGGATTTAAACACAAAAATAGACATGCTTGGATTTAAATTGCAAGCCCCCGAATTTATGGTGTACCTTAGACATAACGGGTTTCCAAGTCCATTATTAGACTGGACCAGGTCACCACACATCGCTGCTTTCTTCGCTTTTAGAAATATATATGCCAAAGCATCACATGCCTCAATTTATGTTTATAGAGAATCCACAAAAGGTGTAAAGAGTTGGAGTGACAAAGAACCACGCATTCTCACTCTCGGTTCCACCATAGAAACTGACTATAAACATTTCCTACAGCAAAGTGAATATTCTTTTTGTGTCAAAGCAAAGGCTGACCGACAGTTTTTTGCCAATCATGAAAATGTTCCTTCGCGAGAGGACCAGGATGTCATATTTAAATACAATATACCAGCTTCAGAGCGACAGAAGGTGCTTAAAAAATTAGACGAAATGAATATCACATCATATTCGCTCTTCAATTCTGAGGCAAGTCTTATGGAAACGCTATCCTTACGCGAAATTTTTTTTAGAGAATGGGCTCGACAAGGGTAATAAAAATATATTCTCTGTGACCTCTGTGGCAAAAGGAAATTTTATGACAAAAGATAAGGATTTATTAGCTTCAGTTAGTGATATTTCAACCGAGAGCGAGTTTTTCTCACCGGTACCGGGAGGGTACAAAAGGGACCAAACTCGCTATGTCTTCGTACTCGGGACCGTTATGAGCGGTCTGGGTAAAGGCATATTCTCCTCGTGCCTGGCAAAGCTCATGCAGGACAAGGGCCTTAAAGTCGCACCAATAAAACTCGAAGGCTACCTCAACATTGACTCCGGCACACTCAACCCCTTCCGGCACGGCGAAGTATTCGTACTCGACGACGGCATGGAGTGCGACATGGACCTGGGTACTTACGAAAGAATGCTCGACCAGGACTTAAGCAAAGCAAACTTCGCCACCAGCGGACAAATCTTCAGCTCCGTGCTTCACAGGGAACGACACGGCGACTACCTCGGAAGAGACGTACAGATGATTCCCCACGTTACCGGCGAGGTCAAGCTGAAGCTGCGGCAGCTCGCCGCCGACACCGATGCCGACATGGTATTCGTCGAAATAGGCGGCACCGTCGGAGACCTCGAAAACGCATACTACATCGAGGCTATGCGCGAACTGGCATACGAAGAAGGCCCAAACAGCGCATGCTTTGTCGCGCTTACATATATCCTCGAGCCCAAAACGCTCGGCGAGCAGAAATCAAAAGCCGCTCAGCTCGGAATAAAACAGCTAATGCAGTGCGGCATCCAGCCCGACATCATCGCATGCCGCGCCGCCGGCCCCGTCGGTGAAAAGGCAAGACAGAAAATCAGCGTATACAGCAACGTCCCGCTCGGCAGGGTTATCAGCGTTCACGATTCCGCAAGCGTTTACATGATACCCTCCATGCTCAGAGACTGCGGCCTGGACTTCGAAGTTCTGCGCCTTCTGAAAATCGAAGACAGAATCAAGCTTCGTTACGAACGGAAAGAATGGGCTAAATGGTGCGATTTTACCGACAAAATCGGCACCCTTGACCATGACGTAACCATCGGTATCACCGGAAAGTATACCTCCGTCCGCGACAGTTATGCCTCCATAATCAACGCCCTCGAACATGCCGGCATCGCACTTTCCTGCAAAATAAACATAAAATGGATAGAGACTACCGACATAACCGATAAAAATGTCGCCGGGCACCTCGCCGACGTCGACGGCATAATCGTACCAGGAGGGTTCGGAACACGCGGAGCGGAAGGGAAAATCTCATGCATAAAATATGCACGGGAAAACAAACTGCCCTATCTCGGTTTGTGCTTTGGTTTTCAGATGGCGGTTGTCGAGTTCGCACGTAACGTCTGCAATATGGCGAACGCGAACAGCACTGAAATTGAAACCGACTGCGTTGAGCCTGTAATTGACCCATTGCCAGAGCAAAAGAAAATCGAAAGGCTCGGCGGAAACATGAGGCTCGGAGGCAGGGACGTCAAAATCAAACCCGACACGTTCACTTCGAGGCTGTTGCTGAAAGCCGGCTCCGTCAGGATGAGGTTCAGACATCGGTACGAAGTTGACCCCCGATACGTCGAAAGGCTGGAAGAGAAAGGGCTGGTCTTCTCAGGCAAAGCACCCGACCAGCCCATCATGCAGATTCTGGAAATACCTTCCCATCCCTTCTTCATTGGAACTCAGGCGCATCCCTGCCTCACCTCCAGACCTCTCAGACCCCACCCTATGTTTGTCGGACTCGTCGCCGCGGCAATGAAAAACCACTACCCCGACAAAGAATTACCCGGCCCGGTTGAAGCCGCTCAAAAATCGTGTAAAACCAGGTAAAAAAGGAAACTCACCCATGAACACACAATATTTACGCTCATACTTTTTATTTACTCTTTTATCCTTAATCATATTATGTGCACCCCTTCGTGCCGACGATAAGCCCAATCAGTCATGCCCCTCGGATTTTGCTTACGGCTTCGGAGTTGATTACTATCCCGAAGTCTGGCACAAACAACTCTGGGATAAAGACATCGAACTGATGGACCGTGCACACGTAAACGTCGTAAGAATCGCTGACTTCGCATGGGCCAATCTCGAACCAGAACCCGGAAAATTCAACTTCCAATGGCTCGACGAATTCATTGGTAAACTTGCCCGAAAAAATATAAAAGTTGTCCTCTGCACCCCGACCGCCGGCCCTCCACACTGGCTCATCAGAAAATATCCCGACGTTCGTCCCGTCGACTTCAACCATAATCCCGTCAATTACACCGGCCACGGCGGAGGCGCACAATACTCATACTACAACCCCCACTTCAGAAAAAGCGTTAAAAGAATCGTTGACGCCATGGCGGAACATTACGCCGATAATTCGAGCGTTGTCTGCTGGCAAATCGACAACGAACTTAGCTGGCACAAAAACAACGGCTACGACAAATACACCACGAAGGCTTTTAGAAAATGGCTGGAGAACAAGTATAAAAACATCGCAAAATTAAATCATCTCTACGGCACACATGGATACCTCCAGCCCTACCAGAAATGGACGGACATAAAAATCCCCTGTCCACAGCAGCACTATGAATTGCCCGCCATCGTCCTCGACTGGAAAAGATTCAAATCCCAAACACTCATCGACTATGTCCGCTTTCAGAAATCAATAATCCATTCACATGCCACTCATCAACCGGTTACCACCAACATGATTGAAGCATTCTCCGGAGGAATAGAAACCTACAATCTCTCACAAACCGTCGACATAGTATCGAAT
>CAZGGE010000023.1:0-27536 GCA_964524285.1 uncultured Pirellulales bacterium | reverse complement strand
TAAAACAAAACCAATATGCTATTGACCACGAGAACGGTTGTCAACTTCTGGTTTCAGATATTGCCTTGAAAAGGAATTCGACAGCTTGTACAGTCAAAATAAGGAGCATCGACGCGTAAATAAATGAAAGGATATGCAAATGAAACTTTACCTCGTACAGCACGGAAAAGCCGAATCCAAAGAAGCTGACCCAAAACGCCCACTGACAGAAACGGGCCACAGGGAACTAAAAAAAATGCTTTCTTTCCTCAAGACTTTGAATTTGAAAGTAGACTCCATTTTTCACAGTGGAAAAATGCGGGCCGAACAAACCGCACAAATCCTGTCGCAGGCTGTTAACAGCAAAAATAATGTCAGCAAAAGGGATGATTTAGGACCCAATGATGATGTTAAAATTATAAACTCAGAACTACAAAAACAGCAAAGGGATGTTATGCTTGTCCGCCACCTTGTATTGCCCAATAAACTCGCCGGAAGCTTCGAAATTATTGACTTTCTTGACGCGCAGATTAGCTCAAATACCGCTATTAATATTATGGACCAGTACCGCCCATGTTTTAAGGCCTCAAAACACCCCCGAATCAATCGCAGGCCGACACGCCGGGAATATGAATCAGTACGCCGCTATGCTGCAAGAATAGGCTTGAGTTTGATTATTTGATATTCTTCTGTAAATCAGCATGTCTAAGCAGAGAAGCGGTCTTTTTAAATATCAATGAAATGATGTGGTTTTCAATATATGTAAAATAAATGATATATGACTGCAAAATAGTAAATGCAAAAAGGGCGGGATTCGCTTCACGCTCCGCCTTCGGTGTGTCACACCCACTCTATTTATTGTATCTCAGGTAACAGCTTTTTACAGCACAAGTCTTTTTTATTCAAAGGATTAGACCTCAAAATAAGTTACTTTCCCGCCACGGTTTCCGATTGTCAATGACCCTAAAAAATAGGATAATCAATCATCATTAGCGGGTTGAAATTCTTTAAGCCAGTTTTTTGCCTGCCGGTGAGTCTTCCAGGCTTCCTTTAAGCTATGGGCACAACATATTGCCTCAGTTTCCTCACCAGGCGAGTAGGTCGAAGGCAAATATCTGGGCAAGCGTTTCTTCCCTGTCAGATATTTCCAGACATGTGGGTTTGAGTCCATTGCGGACTTTAGAGTCTTTTCGGCCTTCTCCGTTCCCCTGGTGATATAATCGTGAAGTACCCTCGACCACATGAAAAAGGCCATAGTATCTTCTTTGTGTCGTTTAAGCAGCTCGCCTGCCTGTTCATAACGCTTGGTAGTGAGGTAACAGCCGACGAGAGCATACCTTATGCCCTGATTATCATTCGGGTTCAGGTTGAGCATCTCTTCGAAGATTTCTATGGTTTTGTCATAGCCTTTTTTGCCGAATTGCATATAGCCGTCGCCAAGCTGGGACATCGCCCGCATGAAGGGTCTGGTTTCGAGCAATCCCCAAAAATTGCCTCGTTCCTTCTCGAAATAATCTTTGCCGAGGTCTTTTCTGCCGGCCTTTACAGCTTTTTCCATAGCTGTGATGTAATCATTTACAGTGTCGGACTCTATTTCCGCCAGCATGGAAAGGGCATCAACGCACTCCGGATGTATTCTTAGTGCCTTGCGGCAAAGGCTGGCAGCTTTTTCCTCGTCGCGATACATATATTCCATCGCATTGTATGCTATTTCCTGAGCTTTGTAGGCATTTGAGGCTTGGCTGGAATTATTCTTCATTAAATATACTCCAAATTGATTAGCAGAACTTCATCAATTATACAAAAGGCGGCAATTTAACAGAACAATCAATTTCATAAAATTTATTCTTGAGAGCCTTATGCTTTATATTTGAGAATATCTCATGATGGGTGTTGCTGCTGAAAACCCAGGCTTATAAATCTTCAAAAAATCCACAAATTAACCACGCTTTGAAATGGAGGACTTTCCTGCGGGGGGTTCGTATGTGAAGAGACCAGGCTATGACATCAACTGTTTTGAGCATGCAGTCCGTTAGTGATTCTTGGGGATGCACGGAAATCTGCGGTATTCAAAAGCAGGGGAGGCGGTTTTTCAGGCTCGAGAGGTAAATTTCTGGTTTTTTTTGAATTTTGTTAAATTTTTTTGCCGGGCGCGTTGACAAAAAAGAATGTATTATTTAAACTCTTAATTGAAATAACTATTTTAATCGCGGGTTTGAATATGGCACAAAGGGAAAACGGAAAGCATCGGCGACAGGAATTGCTGGAAGCGGCTACGAAGGTATTCGCGGAGAAGGGCTTCCGTGACGGGACGATATCCGAGATTTGCCGGACGGCGGATGCAAACGTGGCGGCGGTAAATTATTATTTCGGCTCGAAGGAGGACTTGTACGCGGAAGTCTGGAAACAGGCGTTCCACAAGGCTCTGGAGGTATATCCTCCAGACGGCGGCGTTGGTCCCGACGCGGGGCCGGAGGAGCGGCTGCGGGCGATGGTAAGGAGCATTCTGGCCAAGATGCTGAACAAGGGCACGCTGGGTTATGCAGGACAGATTCTGTTGATGGAGCTGACGAATCCGACGGAAGCGATTGAAATGGTGAAAAAAGAGTCGGTCAGACCCCTGCGGCAAGGTATGGAAGGAATCGTTCGGGATATTCTGGGCAATGAGGCAACGGAAGAGCAGGTACTTTTTTGTACGATGAGCGTGTTTCACCAGTGCGTAGGGCTGGCTTTTCGCAAGGGTAATGCGCCGCCGAGCTACCAGAAGATATTTGACAGACCCGACCTCGTGGAGTCTCTTTCCGAGCACATTTTCCAGTTCTCCCTCGCGGGTATTGACGCGGCCGGTCGGATGATGAGGGAGCTCGATAAGTGAAGAAAGTAATAATTAAAACACTTGTGATTATTTGCGGTGCGCTGCCGGCGATGTGCGGGTGTGGGCCGGTCGAGCCTAAGCCGGTAGACTGGCCGCTGGATATGCCCGAGGAGTTCTCGTTTCAGGGCACCGACTCGGTCGGCGAGCGTTGGTGGCAAAGTTTCGAGGACCACCAGTTGTCGGCGTTAATCGAAGAGGCGATTGGGGACAATTTTACAATACGAATAGCGTGGGACCGTTTGCGGCAGGCTGAGGCGATTGCGCGAAAGGCAGGGGCGATACTGCTTCCGGCGGCGGACTATCAGGGCAGCGCCACAAGGACCAGGCAGGAGAGTAACAACCAACAATTGGGGACCAAGCAGACGACTTATACAACCGATTATGCGCTGGGTCTGGTATCTTCTTACGAGGTGGATTTGTGGGGGCGGATACGTTCTGCCCACGAGGCGTCGCTTCTGGATGTCGAAGCAGCGAGGGAAAACGTGGATGCGGCGGTGATTACGCTCAGCGCGAATGTGGTCAAGACATGGTACCGGCTGGCCGAGGCGAAAAAGCAAACTGAGTTGATAAAAGACCAGATTGAAATCAACGAAAAGGTTTTGTCGCTGGTAAAGGCAAGGTTTAACAGGGGCCAGGTGGGAGCTCCGGATGTTTTCCGGCAGCAGCAGTTGCTGGAGGCCACGCGTAGCCAGTTGAACCAGGCTCAGGAGAATACCATGATATTGCAGCATGCATTGTCGGTTCTGGCGGGGAAAACACCGGAGAAGCGGTGGGCGGGGCAGGAAATTAACATTGTGGAGCTTTCGGAATTGCCCGAGCTGGCCGTCCCGTCAAAGGTTGTGAGACGCAGGCCGGACGTGCGGCGGGCGTACAAATCGGTGCAGGCGGCTGATATGCGGGTCGCAGCGGCAATCGCGGACCAGTATCCGGCCGTGAGTATAACGTCAACGGTTAATACCACGGCCGGCAGGGTGGAGGACTTGTTCGATGACTGGCTGGCGAACCTGGCTGCAAATGTGGCGGGGCCTTTATTCGATGCGGACTTGCGAAAAGCGGAAGTAAACAGAACACGTGCTGTACTTTCGCAGAATATAAATGAGTACGGACAGACTATTCTGGAAACTCTGCAGGAGATAGAGGATGCGCTGAATCAGGAGTATTACCAGCGGCGACGGGTGGGCCACATTCAGCGACAGCTTGATTTTGCGAGAAAGGTTTACGAGCGGACTCGACAGAATTATATAAAGGGCACGGCTGATTATCTGCGCGTGCTGGATGCACAGGAGTCCATGCAGTCCCTGGAGCGTAATGAGCTGACGGCGAGGCGGCTGATAATAGAAAGACGGGTTGACCTTTACCGAACGACGGCAGGCGGACTGGAGATGGAAAGGCCGGATATGCCGGAGATAGACGGAGATCAGGAGCAAAGCCGAAATTGAGAGAAGATATGAATAACAACGACAAACACGACAATAAAGCGAAGGGCGGCTGGTCGAAGCCTGCGAGAGTAATCGCCAAAGTGGTAACACGCTTTTTTATTCCGGTGTGCATAGTTGTCGCGGCATTGGGTGTGGTCAAGTACCAGATGGAAAACAAGCCGAGGGCCCGGCGGCAGACACCTGCGCGACGGGCAAGGCTGGTTACGGTTGAGACAGTCCGGCAAGAAGATGCGACTGCGACAGTTGAGGCAATGGGTACGGTGAAGGCGGCGCGACAGACGACACTGGCTCCGGAAGTTTCGGGCAGGGTGGTGCGTTTGAATGCGGAGGTGGTGCCGGGCGGCCTGGTTGACGAGGGTCAGGAGCTGGTGCACATCGACGAGCGAGATTATGAGGCGGTGGTTGAGCGTCGGCGGAGCGAGCTCGCGCAGGCAGAGATGAATTTGAGGCTGGAGCAGGGAAATCAGGATGTTGCCAGGGAAGAATATGAAATGCTGGATACTGATGTGGACGGCAGGGACAAGGAGCTGGTTCTGCGCAAGCCACAGTTGAGGAACACCAGTGCGGCGGTGGAGGCGGCGAAGGCCAACCTGGACAAAGCACTGCTGGATGTGAAGCGGTGTACGGTGAAGTCACCTTTTAATGCGATTATTCAGGCCAAGCATGTGGACGTGGGGAAGGTGGTTTCGCCTTCCACGACGCTGGTGACGGTGACGGGTACGGACGAGTACTGGATTGAGGCGCTGGTGCCTGTTGACAAGCTGCGATGGATAGATATTCCGCGTGACGGCAAGGGGGGCAAAGGTTCGGTGGTGAGGATTTATGATGCTTTTTCGTGGGGCAGGGATGCGTACAGGCGGGGACGAGTTTTGCGGCTGCAGGGTCATCTGGAGGAGAAGGGTCGGATGGCGAAGTTGTTAGTAGTTATTAAGGACCCGTTGATGCTTATTTCGGAGGATACGGACAAGCCGATTCTGCTGATAAACAGTTATGTGAAGATGATGATAGAGGGCAGGCGGCTAAAAGGGGTTATACCGGTTGACCGGGCGTATGTGCACAACGGTGATGAAATCTGGGTAATGAACGAAAACAACGAGCTGGAGATAAGGAAGCTGAACATATTATTCAGCGGTAAAAAAAAGATTTTTGTGAACGGTGGCCTGCAGGAAGGGGAACGGATTGTTACGACGAACCTGTCGGCGGCGGTGGAGGGGATGAAGCTGCGAGTCAACGGAAGCGCTGAGAAGATTACGGATTCGATGAACGGCAAAAAGGTTGCAGAAGGTCGATAATGGACCAACGGCAGAAGAAAAAGATGGGCGGCGGGCCTATTGCGTGGATGGCGCGTAACAGGGTTACACCTAACCTGTTGATGCTGATATTGCTGGTGGGAGGATTTCTGTTTGCACTTTCTATAAAGCAGGAGGTATTCCCGGAGTTTGATCTTGATATGGTTCAGGTGCGTGTGCCTTACCCCGGGTCGAGCCCGGAGGAGGTTGAGCAGGGGATAGTTCTTGCGGTGGAGGAGGCGATTCGGGGGCTGGAGGGCGTTGAAGAGGTAACTGCGACGGCGTCGGAGAGTGCCGGAGTGGTGACGGCCGAGCTGCTGGAAAGCGCGGACAAGCAGAAGGTTTATCAGGATATTCAGCAGGAAATAGACCGGATTACCACTTTTCCGGAGGATGCCGAAGAGCCTGAGGTGAGTCTGCTCACCATCAAACGGGAGGTGTTGCAGATTCAGCTTTACGGGGACAGTTCGGAGTGGGTAATGCGTCAACTGGCCGAGCAGGTTCGTGACCGGCTGCTGCAGGATGCGTCTATCACGCAGGTGGATTTGATTGGTGCGAGGAATTATGAACTGGCCGTGATGATAGACCAGGATACATTGCGGGCGTACGATTTGACGCTGGAGGAGGTTTCTCGGCGGATAGGCAGCAATTCGCTGGAGCTTCCGGGCGGTGACATCGAGACGAGCGGGGGAGAGATACTTCTTCGGGTCAAGCAGCGAAAGGACTGGGCGAGGGAGTTTGCGAAGATACCGATTATTACGACCGCGAATGGTTCGGTTGTTTTGCTGGGTGACATTGCGACGGTTCGCGACGGTTTTGCGGATGTGGAACGATGGGCAACGTTCAACGGCCGGCGTGCGGTGGGCCTGGGAGTATATCGTGTGGGCAGCCAGACGCCGATAGAGGTTTCGGAGGCTTCGAGGCGTGCGATGGAGGAAATCGAGCGCGAACTTCCTGCAGGAGTGAACTGGGACATCTGCAGGGATCGCGCGGACACTTACAGGCAGCGGCTGGAGCTTCTGCTGAAGAATGCCTTTCTGGGTTTGATGCTGGTGTTGCTGGTGTTGGGTTTGTTTTTGGAGTTCCGGCTGGCGTTCTGGGTGACGATGGGCATACCGATATCGTTTCTGGGTGCGTTTCTGTTTCTGCCGACGATTGATGTGACGGTGAACATGATATCGATGTTCGCTTTTATCGTGGCGCTTGGTATCGTGGTGGATGATGCTATAGTGGTGGGCGAGAACATATACGAATATCGCAACCAGGGGATGAGTAATATCAAGGCGGCGATACTTGGAGCGAGGGACGTTACGCTTCCTGTTACGTTCAGCATTATCACAAATATTGTGGCATTTTCGCCTCTATTTTTTGTTCCGGGCGCGATGGGCAAGATATGGCGGGTGATACCGACGGTGGTGGTAACGGTTTTCGCGATTAGCTGGGTGGAAGCGCTTTTTATTCTGCCGGCCCATCTGGGCCATGTGAGGCAGCGGAGGTCAAACCGTCTGGCGGGTTGGCTTCACAGCAGGCAGCAGGGCTTCAGCCGGCTTTTCGAGAAGTTCATCAAAAAGTGTTTTAATCCGTTTTTGCATCTTGCGACGCGGTTTCGTCGGATAACGATATCTGCGGGTCTGGCGATACTTATGGTGATAGTCGGTTATGTGGCGAGCGGGCGGATAGGGATTATTCTTATGCCTCGAGTGGAATCGAGAGTATCTGCGGTTACGGCGACACTTCCGTTCGGAAGTCCGCTGTGGAAGGTTGAGCAGGTTCGTAACAAGCTGGTGGAGGAGGCGCAGGCGGTTATACGGGAGAACGGAGGGGAGAAGCTTGCGACGGGAGTGTTTGCGAACATAGACGAGAGCAGGGTGGAGGTGATTATATACATGACGGGTCCTGATGTTCGCCCTGTCAGTACGGGAGAAGTTACACGGCTTTGGCGTGAGCGAGTGGGTCAAATAGCAGGCCTTCAATCGCTTCTTTTCGAGTCGGACCGCGGCGGGCCTGGAAGGGGGGCGGCCTTGACCGTGGAGTTGAGTCACCGGAGGATTGATGTTCTGGACAGGGCGAGCGAAAAGCTGGCGGAGATGCTAAAAGATTTTTCGAATGTCAAGGACATAGACGACGGGTATACGCCGGGCAAGGAGCAGTTGAATTTCCGGATAAAGCCCGAAGGTGAGAGTCTGGGGTTGACGGCGGCGGGCATTGCGAGGCAGATACGTAACTCGTTTTACGGTGCCGAGGCGCTGCGTCAGCAGCGCGGCCGAAACGAGGTCCGTGTGCGGGTCAAGTTTCCGCAGGAGCAGCGGTGCAGTCAGTACGACATTGAGAACATGCTGGTGCGTACCCCGTCGGGCAGAGAGGTTCCATTGATGCAGGTTGTGGAGATGGAGCGGGGGCGGTCTTATACGAGTATTAGCCGCCGCAACGGTCGGCGGACGGTAACGGTAACGGCGAACGTGGAGCCTATAAGCCAGACGAGCCAGGTGATGGCTACGCTGAATTCGGAAATTCTGCCGCAAATCGAGCGTGATTTCCCGGGACTCTCTTACGGATGGGAAGGGCGTCAGGCGAGTATGCGTGAGAGTATGTCGAGCATATTCAGCGGTTTTATCATTGCGGTGCTTGCGATATATGCGATGCTGGCGGTTCCTTTCGGCAGTTATATTCAGCCTTTGATAGTTATGGTGGCGATACCATTCGGCATTGTGGGTGCGGTTCTTGGGCACATGTTGATGGGTTATTCGCTGAGTGTTATGAGTATGATGGGCATTGTGGCGCTTTCCGGTGTTGTGGTTAATGATTCGCTGATATTGATTGATTACGCGAACCAGTTGAGAAAAAAAGAGGGAGCCAGCGCATTTGATGCGATACACCAGGCGGGTGTTCGGCGTTTCAGGCCGGTGATACTGACGACATTTACAACGTTCGGAGGGTTGACGCCGATAATACTGGAGACATCGAGGCAGGCCAGGTTCATGATTCCGATGGCGATTTCGCTGGGGTTCGGGATTTTGTTTGCGACCGTTATTACCCTGCTTCTCGTGCCTTGCCTCTATCTGCTGCTGGAAGATACGGTGGCGCTGATGAAAAAAATGCACTGGATTATTAAGCAGAGCGAGGTTGAGGAAGCATTTTAGCTGAAATAAGATCTATCGCTACAAATTCAAAATAGCCCGGGAACTTGCATGTTACCAGGCGAAGCAGACAAACGGAAGGATATCCCTGTGTTTTCATCCCTCAGAAAAATACGATTACATCCAGAATGCGATTGGACCGAGAGTCAAATAGACTTTCTTTGACAACCGGCTCAATACAGCAAACGACTTCAAAAGGAAATTTGATAAAATCCTGAGGAAAACGAACGTCAAAAAAAGTTGGTGCAAATTGGTGCAGATGACTATTGAGAGCAATTAATAGATTGACAACACGTGCAGGTACTTGTTATTTTATAGCAACTTAGAATTTTCGGGAGTGTAGCTCAGTTAGGCAGAGCAACGGCCTTTTAAGCCGTAGGTCCTGGGTTCGATTCCCAGCGCTCTCATTTCTATTCTCACCAAAATAAAATAACTACACCCTCCATATCCGGCTGTCCGTTAACTTCCATAAAAAACTGGTCAAGCCGAGTATGAATGCTGCCAACGGGCTTATCAACAGTGCCACCCATAACTCAACACCCTCGTCGGCAAGTATCCCTATAAATGAAGGCCCTGCTAAACCCGCCAGCGCAACAATTGCCCCCATATAACCGTACACCCTCGACTTGTTGCCGGCAAAGCAAACCATCACAAGAGATACTAAACAAGGCAACGTCGTCGACACCACAAATGTGCCCGCTGTCATGCAAACAAGCATCGTTATATAGTTAGGTGAAACAAGACCCACACCGAGAAGTACCCCTCCTGACAGACCGCTGACGGCAAGAATGCTCCTGTCTTCCAATCCTGTTTTGACCCTCGCAAAAGTAAGTCGCCCAAGCCCGATGCCAAGCGATAACATTGCCACCACAACCGCACCACCTAAATCGCCCACGTCGAATTTGGACTGCATCGTCGGATTTACCCATGCAAGCAGGCTGATGACCATCAAACCGTGGCACAAACTGAGCAACAATAAAAGAAATAATCTGCCGAATTTAACTCTGTTACAAACCTCAGACTCGAAAACTGCATCCCCATTACTTGAATTCGCCATGATTCGTCTTTGAGTACCGGGCAGTATTTTCAAAACAAAAAAAAGGCACAAACCTATCAATGCAATATCGAAAAAGTAGGGCACTCGAAAACTCAAAAAGCTCCATTCATTAATTTTGGCTGTTTCAAGCCACCAGCCCATTATTGGCGCAGAAACGGCGCCGCCTGAAAACCACAATCCCGACGCAAGCGCCGATGCCGACCTGATACTGGACGGAAACAAGTCTGCAAGAAAAGTATCACCACCGTTGCGAACGAATGCTACGGAAACACCAAACAAAGCCAAAGCGGGTAAGAGCATCCGAAAACCATCTGCGAACATGAGCAATCCTACCCCCCCAATAATCCCGCAAAGTCCACCGGCAAGGATCAGATGAGCACCATAACGCTCGGTAATATGCCCTACCGCAAGGCTCACAACTAAAACACCAACGCTGGCTGAGCCAAGACTGATACCAAGCTGTGTATCGGAAAGATTAAATAGACGCTGAAAAGTTGGTCCGCATACAAAGTTGGTAACGACTGTTACCTGAAGCGCAATGTTTGTAAAAAATATTACCGCCGCTGGCTTCTTTCTGGGCATAATAAAATAACATCTCTGTTAAGGAATTGATGGGCAAGTTGTTCTACGTCCTTTTAGAAAACTCAGACTTCTGAAATAATATGTTCCTTTTTCCGGTATCAACCTGAAAAACCGGCCGAAAAAAGCCAACATTCCATCAACTCTGCGACCGGACCACCGACTAAAAAAAACATCCCGGCGGCTGTCACTTCCTCGAAACAATGTTGTCTATATAATCTATTGCTTTACCTACGCTCTTTACCGACAACGCTTCGTCTTCGTCCATATCTATATCAAATTCCTCCTCGAAAGCCGCTACAAGCTCCACACTCTGAATTGACTCGGCCCCAAGATCCTCTACAAACCTCGATTCTTCGGAAATCCGGGACGGCTCTATCTTCAGTATTTGTGCCACGACCTTCTTAACTCTGTCCGCAACTTCTGACATTGACAATCTCCTTACAAAAAACAAACCTTTCTGCCCATTTTCTCTAAGCCCGGCCTGCATCTACCACCGGCCTAAAACTTCAGAAGCTTTTTGGGGTCAATATTAGCTTTTTCGATATCCTTGAAATAATTAACCGTTACAACCTTCATTTCAACAGTAGCGGCATCGTCGCAAACAATCAAACCGTGCGGATGAAGCTGAAGACAGGAAACCGTACAAATATGATTCACACCACCCTCAACGGCCTGCTGAAGTGCTTTCGCCTTATTATGACCGTTCACGATAATCATTACTTGTCTCGAATCCATCACCGTCTGAACGCCCACTGTCAATGCTGTTTTCGGAACCTTGTTAATATCGCCGCCGAAAAATCGCGAATTCGCTATGATTGTGTCTTCGATAAGGGTCTTAACACGCGTTCGGCTCGATAGTGAAGAACCCGGCTCATTGAAGGCTATATGACCGTCGGGACCGATACCCCCTACAAAAAGCTCTACACCTCCGTACTTCCTGATTTTCTTCTCGTACTGCTCACACTCTTTTTCAAGGTCTTTTGCGTTGCCGTTTAAGATATTAACGTTCGACTTCTTTATGTCGATATGCCTGAAAAAATTATCCCACATAAAAGAGTGATAACTTTCCGGATGATCTTCCGGAATCTTTACATATTCATCCATGTTAAATGTTACCACGTTTGAAAAGCTGATCTTCCCGGACTTGTTTAGCCTGATTAACTCCTTGTACATCCCCAGCGGGGACGAGCCTGTCGGCAGGCCCAGAACGAATGGCCTCTTCGACGTCGGCTTGAATCTCTTTATGTTGCTTGCAACGTAAGCTGCCGCCCATTTGCTCACACCGTCGTAATCTTTCTGAATAATTACTCGCATTACTGCTCCCTTTCTATATTTATTTATGTGATTTATGCGTCCGGACTATTTATCGGTCTGCAACTTTTGCAGAAACTTACCGATTCTTTCTTCTAATTTTTCAAGTTCAACCCTGATTTGCTGTACGAAACTATTCTTTTCATAACTTCCTCGAACTTCAACAAAATCCCTCTCCGCTTCCTCCGGGCCGCCGTCCTGACCAAACCCGCAGTGACTTAATTCATCAAATTCTTTCTGTGCATCCGCCGCGACCAGCTTGAGAAACTTACTCCTTGCTCCCAGATACTTTCGCGCCAGATGAACAATTTCACTACTGTCAACCGACTGCAAATCCACTCCCAGATAGTCTTTGCATGTACGCACTATCCAGGCCCATTCGTCCATGCCCGCTTTCTCCCTGATTCGCCTGAGTTGCACGACAAACTGCTCAATGTCGTTAATTTTACCGTTTTCCAGACAGCTTTCAAGTTCCAAAAGTCGCTCCTCCGGCATAAGAAAACCTCCCACGTCGCACCACTCACTGTAAACCGCCTCGGACTTCACACCGAAAATCTCACCAAATGCCTGCTTGTCTGCACGAACTTGTTCCGCCTTTTCCAGAACTTTTCCGAGGACATACATCTCAATCGCATTGCGGTAATATTTTATGCCCGTACGCAATAGCAGGCGCTTGACCACTGCACCGCCGATGATGACCTCCTCAACTGACTTGTCGGTTTCCTTCTTCACATTTTCCAGTTCGCCTGCCCCCTTAATCATTTTACCCATCGTATACGGGCTGAAAACATCGAACGAAATTTCATCGCGTAAGACCGAACCTTTACGCCTGTCCCTGCTCGGCCATTTCGCACCGTCTCGAACCGTTCCTACCGTCGTCAGATGCAGGCCCGCAACCATGCTGCACTTACCGTCGGCCCTTGCCTCCAGGTGGCTGAAAGGAAAATCGGATGTATCAAAGGTCGACGTATGTTTACCAAGAACCGCACTGAAGGGACCCGTCCGGCACGGCCACATCATATAAGAAAGAGAACCCGTTTTGGTCCCACGCCCAAGCTTTCCTTCATGAACTGGTCCAAGCTTATACATGTGATTGGACTGGTTCGTACCGCTGCCCGCGTTGTAAAAACTGAAAAGACCCGCAATCAAAAGCGTACTCTTGTGATGCGTTACCGTATAAGGGCCGGCAAATACCGAACACGCCTCACCGTGAAAAGCATCGCAGTTTGCAAAAAACAAACAGTTTTCCGCTGAAAACTGCTTTCCAATCCGACACCCCTGACCGACAAAAACCTTTTCAAGGACAACTCCGCCGTCGACCGTGCTGCACTCGGATATGATGAAATCTTTCGCAACCACCTTCTCACCGACCGTCGTAGCTGCATCGAAATCGCTGAGAATCGTGCCGTTTATCAAACTTGCTGCACCCTTGATTGTCGCATATTGTCCTATATTAACATCCACAACCTCGCCGATGGAATGAATTCGGCTCCCATTTCCTATCTTTCCGGAATCCGATTTCACGGATGCTGCGAAACCTTTTGCAATCTCCCGGAGCCTGCCCACAACACCCGGCCGATACCTGTGAAGACACATCAGGTATGCAAACTGTGCCGAAAGCTCGTTAAAAATTACAACTTCTCTCCCGCCCGCCTCGTTCAAAACCTCAACTTCGACCCCGTTACCGAAACTCGCACCTCCATTCGTATGCATCACTCCAATATTTTCAATACATACATTATCGCCTATTTCATAGTTCGCAATGTGCACACCGACGTTGGCTATCCGGCAGTTTTCACCCGCGATACAGTTAATCAACGTAGCATCATAAATTCCGCAGGGCTTCTCAGCTCCGTAAACGTCCGTTATTGTGCCTGCCTGCGAACCAATTCGCACCCGTCCGAAAAGTGCCGCATTTCTCAGCGCAGCAGGTCGAAAATCAGCAGCCACCAGAATTTGTCCCCAATCATCCGATGTACATCCCGCCTGCTGCAATGCCTTTATTTCAATGTCTTTCAAAGCTCGATATTTGTCATCAGCCATATTAGATTCCAACTATTCCAGCTAAACTATAGTATTACTACAATATTTCCCTCTTGTTTAATCGCCCGAAAAATTTCACACTACTGTTCAAATCCGCTGAATGGCACCCACATACTCTTTTCAGTACCAATTATCGTACTGTAAGAGTGAAGCATCCCGTAATTCCGGCAGCTTATCGAATACCATCTGATATCGCGATTATGAGCCAGCTCACTTTTTATATCGTCCACGACCACCACGCTTGTCTTCTCTTCCGAGTGAACCTTCTCAATGATGTATTGCTGGTCTTCTTCACTCAGAAAAGAATATACCGGCGCCAGCGCACATCCGTCCACAAGCTCCACAAGGTCCTCGGGGTAAATGTCTTTTTCCGTCTCCACACGCATGTCCACCGCACTAAGTTGACCGAACAAACCCCGGACGTTCTCCGCTCTCGAAGCCGGATAGGTCGTTATACAGGGCACCTCGATGCTGAAAGCTATTCGCGGCTTCTCATCAAGAGAGTGCAGCTTCGCCGAAAATCCGCACATGTAACGCACCAGACAGCGCTCTTTCGACACAGGTGTTTCTTTCTCAATGAAAAATGGATAATCAAAATCTATCTTTATTACCGTAGCTTCAAGCTGCTCCATGTAGTCCGCTATATTCCTGCTCAGTGTTCCCGTGCCTATCCGCTCCCTGTGTGAGTGAAGAATACGAATAAATTTATCAATCCAACGTGCCTCAAATTCCTGCATAATCCGAGCATGAATTGCTATTGTCGCTACGGTCCGCTGCCCGTCTTTATCTTCCCTCGATGAAACCCTCATGGGAAAGGGAAGGTCCCTCATCCCTACGTCTACAAGGAATCTCCTTTCCTGATTCATCGGTCGGCCCCTGTCCTTAAACTTTTTTGACTCTTCTTTATTTGTGAATCACAATCTTCCACCGCAAGCTCGAACGTGTCCTTGGCTATGGCAAGCTCCTCATTCGTCGGCACAACCAGAACCAATACCCGACTGTCGTCGCTGCTTATCGTCCCTTCACACCCCACAATGTCGGAATTCCTGCGACCATCAATCCGGATACCTGTTTGCTCCAGCCCCTTACAGATTTGATACCTCACAGCCGCAGCATTTTCTCCGATACCTCCGGTAAATATCACCGCATCCACCCGGCTCATCAGACTCGCGTACGCACCTATATACTTCTTCACCCGATAGCAGAAAACCTCGATCGCAAGCTGCGCGCGTTCGTCTCCCTCTTCCGCCAGCTCGTTAAGCCTGCGCATGTCGTTCGAACTGCCGGAAATACCAAGAAGACCGCTCTTCTTGTTGCACAGCTCATTCAACGTCCGCATGTCGTATCCCTTGTCGGCCAGATAAAACAATATCGCAGGGTCAAAATCGCCTGAACGCGTACCCATCGCCACACCTTCCAGCGGCGTCAGACCCATGGACGTGTCGATTGACCTGCCCTCTCGAACCGCCGTCAAAGAGCACCCGTTGCCCAGATGACACGTTACCAGGTTAACGTTATACTTGTGTCTTCCCATTATCCTCGCCGCACGACGAGCAACGTATCTGTGCGAAATCCCGTGAAATCCGTAACGCCTCACACGATACTTCTCGTACAAATCGTAAGGCAGAGCATAAAGATACGCCACTTTCGGAATGGTCGTATGAAACGCCGTATCAAAACACGCAACCTGAGTAACATTAGGCAAATATCGCTTCGCCGCTCGTATGCCGACAAGATTCAACGGATTATGCAGAGGTGCAAGGTCAACAAATTTCTCGATGGATTTGATTACGTTATTATCAATAATCACCGACCCGGTAAACTCCTCGCCCCCGTGCACCACCCGATGTCCCACCGCGTCAATTTTAATGATTGATTCTATTACCCCCATCTCCTTATCCGCCAATCTATCCAGCACCAACTGCATAGCTTCTTCATGGTCGCCCACACTAACTTGTATCCTCGATCTTTCATCACCATAGCTGTAAACAAGCCCCGAATCGTTCTGACCGATATTCTCCACCACCCCCCTCGCAAGAACACGAGATTCCGGCATCTGATAAAGTTGATACTTCATTGATGAACTGCCGGCGTTAATAACCAGTACTTTTACTCTTTTGCTTGTCTTATCGTTCCCTGCCATCTTTTTATTTCTCTGCCATCCTCGTTCCATCAATTAACTGTGCCATGGTCAGAACCACCGTATCCACAATATCACTCACGCTCGCACCTCGTGACAAGTCAGACAAAGGCCTCGAAAAACCCTGCAACAGCGGACCAATCGCCCGCGCACCCGCCATGTATTGCGTCAGCTTATAGGCAATATTGCCCGAACTCAAATCCGGAAATATAAGAACGTTCGCCTTGCCCGCCACAGCACTCGGCTCCTTCAACTTCCGCGACGCAACCTCCGCAATTATCGCCGTATCAACCTGAAATTCTCCGTCTATCGCAAGACCGGGCTTACGATTCCTGACTATTTCCAATGCCTCATGCAACTTTTCAACACCGCCCCCGGATGCACTGCCCTTCGTCGAAAATGAAAGCAATGCCACCCGCGGCTCCTCATGCAAAAGCTTTCGAGCACTCTCTGCCGACGCAATTGCAATATCTGCAAGCTCCTCCACGCCGGGTGTTACGTTAACCGCACAATCCGCATATATGAAGGTTTTCTGAGAAACTCCTCGAAACTCCGGAATCGACATCAAAAAATAACTCGAAGGATTAGCAATTCCTTCCGCAAGACCCACCGTCAGCATACCTGCCTGTATAAATGATGCCGTCGTTGACGTAACCCCCCCGACCATACACTCCGCATCGTTGGTAGCAGTCATCATACCCCCGTAGTACAAAGGCCTCCTCACGATTCGCCTGGCAATAGCTAATGTTACATTATCTCTTCGCTGAGCATAAATGCCGGCATATTCGTCAACTTTGCCTTCGGTTTTCGGCTCAATCGTTTGCAAACCATCAAAATCAACTCCGGCTTGGTCAGCAGAACGGCGGATTTCTTCGCCCTTACCAAGCAAAACAGGCACACCGACGCCCTCATCCTCAATCCGACGAGCCGCACCGATTATCCTCTCGTCTCCTCCTTCAGGAAATACCACACGAATACCCCGCCCCCTAAGACTCTCCTTGAAACTCTCACAGATATTCATACGAACTCCCTGTTATCAACAGATAAATGAACCAGGCATTAGAACCGAATGCCATTATAATGTCAACCGCAATATTCGTTGTATGATTCAAACACTGATTGAGCCAAATCAAAAACAATAATCCTGCTGATATTCACTTCGTCGAAAATAAAAGAAGCTATTACTATGATTTTATAACTTATTCCCCAACGAACCCGAGCCTGCCACGCTCTTTTTTATGCTTCGCAAGCGCCGCCGTTCCCGTTATCCCTGCGTCATTGCCCAACATTGCCAGGCACAATTCAATCGGTTCTTTTCTTAAAGCCCAAATATACTCATCGAAAAATCGCTGTATCGGCTTAAGCAAACGCTCACCCTCCGCAGTCATGGCACCGAAGAAAACTATGCGCTGTGGCCCGCATGTGTGCAGAAGATTAACACAAAGAAGCGCCAGCGCTTTCCCCGTCCCATCGGTTATTGTGCGGGCGAGTTCATCTCCGGATTTTGAATGTTCATAAACATCTTTGCAGCTAACTTCACCAGTCTCTTTATAAACTTTCTCAAGACTGGACTGCCCGCCTTCTTTTATCGCTTCGACCGCTCTTGCCGCCGTTGAGCTTGCCGATGCGTAAGCCTCCACACACCCTCTCTGACCGCACCCGCAAAGCCTGCCATCAGGGTATATTATTATGTGCCCCAGCTCCCCGCCGTTATTACCAAATCCGTGAACAAGCTCTCCGTTACTTATGATACCACCGCCGATTCCCGTACCCAGCGCAAGCAAAACCATGTCATCCGCACCCTTCCCTGCACCCGCAACACGCTCGGCCCACGCCGTTACATTCGCGTCATTCTCCAGGATAACCGGCTTATCTAATCGCTCGCTCAGCATCTTTCGCAACGGCACATTCTCAAACTTCAGGTTTGAAGTTACCATTACCACACCATTGTCCACATCTATCACACCGGGAGAACCAATACCAACTGCAGGCACCATACCAAGGGACAAATTGTGTTCGGCCAACAGCCCTTTGATTCCCTCCGCTACCCTGTCAACCACCGCTTCAACTCCCTCATGAACCTCCGTCCGCAACGAGCTTTTGCCGATAAGCATCAAATCACTACCGAAACAACCTGTCTTCGTATTAGTACCACCAAGGTCTACTCCAACATACACATCTTCCATACCAGTCCCTCACCTTAATACTTAACAACAATCTCCATATCTCCCGCCCACTCCCCGCTCAATACCACCCATTCCTTGTCCTTATTGAAATCCTTATGTTCTTGGCCGTTTACTGTAACTCTTTTCATCACCGCCTTATCCGGGTGTCTGAAACGAACATAAATCTTCTCCGGCGGATTCCTTCTCGGCGGACTAACCACCGCCCGGATGAAACCTGAATCAACTCGTGATTCCATACCAACCGACATACCCCCGAAATGTGTCGGCGCATCACTTATCCCAATAATCTCTCCGTCAGAAAGCCAGTAACGCGGTATCGCCTGGCACAAATAAAGCTCTTCACCTCGCTCGTTCAAAAACATCAGCCGAAGCCAGTATGTCAACTGTGCCTCATCCGAACTCTTAAAATGATCCCCTTTAGAATATCCCAGCTCCGGTGAAGAATGCTCACTGCACATCCGAACTTCCGGATAAAAAGCAGATGCAAATCCATTAAAATACGCCCGAAGGTAATGCTTTATTTCGTCTCTCCACAAATAAACCAGAGGCCCGTCAAGCAGATTCGCCTGCATCGAAAAACCACCTCGCGAAAACCAGAACCTCTCAAAATTACAAATACAATATCCGTATTCCTCTGATATATAAAGATTGTCCTCGTAGTCTTTTATAATCCATTCCGTCTCCGGCTCATCCGGGGCAAAAAGTCCGTATGCAGGAATTAATATCGACCCTTCGAGCGTCTCACGTATCCACCCCTCCGCTCTGCCTCGCTCGTAAACACGCGATGGAATCTTCGGCACATAAGTCGCATCACGCAGCCGAACCACTGGAGACGTTATGCGAGACTCGAGAACACCTCGCATGAAATCCTCATTATACGCCTCCGCCTCTCGCTTAAACATCTCTCCAGCTTCATATCCGAAATCGCACATTGCATCAGCAAGCGACTGAAAACCCCATACCGTCGCCGCATTCGTCGCCGTCCAGTACCAGTAATCCTCCACGTCCTCCAGCGATCCCGCAGGAAGCCACCCGTAATAAGGCACTCTTTCACCGCTTTCATCCATCCTCATGGTTGCCTTGCGCTCCCTGATGACCCACTCACACGCCTTGACCAGTTTGTCAATTTTTTCGCCCATCCACTTCCGGTCTCGCGTAAAACGCCAGTGCTCCGACATCCCCCACATAACGTAACCGTGATTCTTGTTATAACCCAGCGTCTCGTGCCCGCCCGAGGCATTAAACACACCCTCAAAGCTCGAAAAATTGCCCGGCAAACTCTTCCTCCCCTGATATTTCAAAAAACTCTCCAGCACCCGCCTCGCCGCCTCGTGATAACCCCGGCGGTCAAGGTCCGTTATCATCATAATAGATTCGTTTGCATAAACACCGTAGGCCAGCGTACCCACGTGTGCGTGCAATACCTCGCTGCCCGGCTCCTTGAAGCAGTTCACCAACACGTGCCGTAAATGAGCCTTGTAAAAATCATTCAACCACCGCTCCGGAGTTACAATTTCCGTCCCCTTCTCAGTCAATTCACGCCAGAATTTACATATCCGCTCACACGACTTACCGAATTGCCTCTTACGCAGCGTATAAATTTCCTTATCCGTACTCGGCGTTATCGATGGAACCGCAAAATATAAATTATGTCCCTCGCCGGGTTTCAAACGCAACGACCACACCGTGCCTTCCTCCTCTTGCTCGTAGCTGCCACGCCCGCAGTCGTTCATCAAAAATCGAATATAATCCGTTCCGTGCTTACTCGCAATGCCCCTTATCCCCCTCACTATAAGTTTCCCCTCTCCTTCCGACGAAGATGTAAATCGCAATTTCGCATTCGAAACACGTTTATCACTGGTATTAACCACACGCACCCGCATCAGCAGAACCGTCGGGTCATCAACCGTAATATCACTCAAATCCCCATCCATCGCATCCAGAAACGTCGTCTGCTCATAATAAACCGACCCGTCCTGCCACCACGTACGCAAAACAGGCAAATAACCCTCCTTTAACTCCCGCCCGCCGCGAAGCTCCGAATCCGGAAATCCCAGACTCACGGTAAGCTCCCTGCCTTTCCAGTGCTTTCGCAGTGTATCCTTGGGGCTTCGCGGCATATCGAACCATCGCCCGTTCCCCATCACACAAATCTCGCCGTTCGGCCTCTGCCGCATCGAATTACGATTGCCCGGCAGCGCATGAACAAAATACAGCGGACGCTTCAACGGCATATCCTCCCATGCACCAAAAAGCGTTTGCTCCTCGTGATCCTTCAAACGCTCGTAAACCGTCTTCCCCGCAAATTCCCGCTCCAGTTTAGCTCGATACTCTTCAAGTCCGGTCCCGTCACGCACATCCGTAACTAGCACTCCCAGATCATCCACGAATATCCGCTCACCGCACGCAACCTCATCCCCAGAAAACGAAAAAGACCTCGACCCCGAACGAACCGTTACAATCGTCCTGTCATATTCCCCGCTCCACCGGTCAACCACCATCAGCAAATCAGCTTCAATAACTCCACAACCATCTTCGCCCAGCCGCCAACTATTCTCCCCCTCAAGCAACGCCTTACTATCCTCGCCGGCCCGAACCGCAACGATACCACCGTTAAAAACCTCAAGCCGTCCGCTTTCACACCCTCCCTTAATTCCCTCTAACGCCGGACGCCCGAACTCTATCCGCGCACTTACAGGCCTGTAAACAGAACTCGTATAAACCCTCACCTCGTCCGGCTTAGCCAACCCGCCTTCGCAATAAACCCTCACCTTTAATGTCTTCCGGTATCGCACTCCCTCTCCCTCTATGCCTTTAATCTCATCACCCGTAACCGGCTCAAAGTCAAACTCCCACTTCTCCCCCTCGAACTTCGCTTTCACAACCGCATCTATCCACTTTCCATTCGTCCAGTCATCCATCTTATCCCAGCCCGCATCCGCGGTGTTCCGCTCACCTGCTGCCTCGTCCCGCAGACCGTCCCACACCCGATGCCAGTACTGCACCTGCAATTTACCATCTGCCGCAGGCTCCTGCTCCTCTTCGAACTCCAGCACAACCGACTCCACTTTCCTCGGCTCCGCCCACCGAACTTCATAATACCCGCCGCCTTCATCATAATCCGTAAAGCCGAACGGCGATGCATCAAATCGCTCACCCCCGCACGACCCCCACGCCGCAACAACCGAACACAAAAACGCAAATAACGCCAATCCCGTTCTCATCTTATCCGCCGTACCTAAAAAACTTCAAACCTCGACCTTTTCCAAAAGGTCATGTTTGAGCATCCACGCTATTGTGTAACTGCACTTCCACCTTATACCCTTTGCCGACCTTAAAAGCGCTTTAACCGTAATTGGTTTCGCCGCTGCATTAACAAAAGATACTACCCTCGACCAATCCACTATAGTCCGCATCTCGGCCAGCAGAGGATAAAACCCCCGGGATTTACAAAGCTCCTTTGCTAATTCGCTCGCAACAACCACATCATCGTCCACGATAAATTCCGTTACGTAATGGCTGAAGGTATCAAAAACCCGTATAGACATCGGGTCCGGCCGCGCCTCCAAAGCCTCAAAACCGCCTTTCAACTCATCCCAGAATGCCTCCAGTAAACCTATTATTCGTTTGTGGTCAAATCGCTCAACGAATCTTTCGCGCGACGCCCGGCTCATCTCTCGCCGAAGCTCCGGCTTACCGAAAAATGTCTCCATACCCTCGGCAAGAGCTGGCACATCCACACAAAGAGATTGCGCCGCAAAACGATGAGCCGTCCTCTCATCCATCACACCTTCAATTTCCTCAAGATGCTCCACGCGTCCCCATCGCGTCGGAACACGTATCCCCACCTCATCACTGCACAACTCCCTGTACCCGTCAAAGTCCGAGACCAGCAGCCCAAGACCAGAATCCATTGCCTCCAACAGCGTCAGACCGAAAGTCTCCTGAACGTTATCAGCTATGGATATGAAAAAATCCGCCGCACCGTACAAATTAAACTTATCCTCGTCCGAAGGGTCAACGAAAAAACTTGTATTATTACCCAGATTCAAAGCCTTTGCCCATAGCTTCGTCATCTTCAGATAAGTCGGCTCATGCAATGCTCCCGCCAGAATAAGACGCCACCGCTTACCACCCGGACTAATCCGACGGAAAGCCTGAAGCAGAGGAAATAAATCCATCTTGTCAAAATCCGAAAACCTCCCAAAGCAAAGACCCACCACCTCATCCTCGTTCAGCTTCAGCGACCGCCGTGCCGCTGATTTCCCAACCTTATCAACCCCCAAATCGATTCCCAGAGGTATCACCCTCAACTGTATCTCAGGCATCGAAATTCCGAGCCTCGATTCAAGCAGCGAAAAGCTATTCGACAAAACCTCTTTCCCGCACTCCGATGAACAAATGATAGCATCGTTCCTCGTCGAACCGCAGCTCGCCATCTCAATGTATTTGCTCATGTTCCGCTGATAGCTCACAGAATGAATAAAGGATGTTACCGGCACACACGCCCCCGTACTGTTTCTCAACCGGCAAAGTCCGTTGAACAGCGCCACGTGGTCGCTCTGATGAAACACCGTGTAATCCTCTTCACGCAGCATCCTCGGCAAATCAAGTCTGTCAAACAGCTTCAGCTTGTTTACAACGCCCGCCTCTTTAAGAAAAGACCCATGCCGTTCCACAAACAGCTTCCGGTGTGCCGAGTTCGCCAGAAAAAAGTGATATTCGTCAAAACTACCGTAACGCATCAACGCACGAAAAAAATAATTGTTGGCCACGTTCCGCCCAACTCGCTCAAGACCCGCCAGCGGCGGTCGATAGTCGTCAAGGCTTGCCCATGTCCGTTTTCTACTCGTCATCCTGACAAACAACCTCCTTATTGAATTAAAGGCATGTTAAAAAAGCACATCACTGTTATTCCTCATAAAGAGATTTAAGCCTCCCTCATAGATAGTCAAGAAAAAAATGCAACCCTGGCCCGTTATCCGCTCTTTCCCTACCTCTAAGCTTTTCACTTGACCCCTTTATACGGGACCATAAAATTTGCCGTCAAAGAACCTCAATAAAAGGAAAACCATTATGAAAAATCCAAAACGCCTGTTCGTAGCAACCCTTTCAGGACTCCTCTTCGCCTTTGTCTGCTTTGCACTTGCATCCAGCGGCCCGGGCCGGCTTCCAACACCCGTCATCCTCCAGATAATCGCAAGCCGAACCCTCATCGGTTTTGTCATCGGCATAAGCTGCCTTTCAATGCACCACTGGTCAATACATGGCCTGGTTATGGGCGCATTGTTCAGCCTGCCCCTCGCCTTTAGCGGCCTCATGGCTGAGCCAAACGAACAAATCACCCCCGACCAGATGTTCACCGGCACTATCGTCCTCGGCATGATTTACGGCCTCCTCATCGAACTCATCACCTCAATCCTCTTAAAGGCAAAAATGAAAATACCAACAACAATGTAACCATCCGAAGAACAATAGTTAGCCCGCCGATTCATTCGGCGGGTTCTATACCCAGCTTTGCCCCCACCCATGTAGTGGGGGTAAAAGTAGCTCCGTTTATGCAATAATAAATCCCGACCACTCGTATCACTACCCCCTAAAATAAATGTCATTGCGAGAAGCCTCGATTTATCGAGGCGACGTGGCAATATCCCCGCACAAACAGGCTAATCATAAATAAAACGTCGTCTTTTCGACCGAAGGCCCGCCGAAACTCCTCATTGTCTTTTCGACCGAAGGCCCGCCGCAGGCGGGCCATAGCGGAGAAATCTCGATGTGTCGTTTACCGAAACCCCGACCACTCGGGACCGATTCGTCGGGAAGGTTGTCTATTACCGAGGCCCCGATTCATCAGGATTTAAACCTTTCTCTTTTAAATTTTCATCTATTCATAATATTATCATACTTCAAAGCATAGTATTATATTGACATTAAGGCCACACTATCCTTGAATTTATTGTGAGATTTATTGATTCTATTCAAAGTGAAGCTTATAATTACAAATGATGTAAGTAAACCTTCTTAATTACAGAAACCTATTTACACTAACCGTAGTAATCGTATTTGTTAGCCTGAAAATGTGAGCTATTAAAGGAACATCACAATGAAAAATATTAAGCTTTTTGTTGTAAGTTTGATGGCTTTGTCCTTGATAATTAAGTTTATAGCAGCTATAAACTCAGTGTGGAAAGGGGTCTTCGTGGCGCCAATAAATGAATCAAAAGCTCAATCAGTTCCCTGCTGATAGATTTGGTCGATTTGGTCAGAAAACAAGGCTTTGTCGTATACGCGTACATCGTCGATTATGCCGTTGAAGAATGCGCTGGTGTATCCGCTCCACGAGCGGCAGCCAAGGCGAACAGGCTGGTCTCCAGATGTGTAAGGGGTAAAGCCAGGCTGCTTTACGTCTTGCTGCAGGACGGCATCTACGTACATCATGCTATTGGTGCCGTCGAACACAAAGACCACATGGTACCATTGGCCGGCGGTTATGGAATTATCCGATGTGATATACGATGTTGTGCTGCCGTTTGCAATTCCGGCGAATATTTTATCAGTGGGGGTGTCATCGACCAACAGACGGAAATTGATGTGATCGTCATTCATTCCCTGTTCTATTTTTTCTATTATGTCATCGTCGGAACCGTCCCCAAGCGAGTTCATTTTGAACCATAAAGATATGGAAAACTTTGTAAGGTCCAGGCTGCCGTTATCGGGAATGTGCACGTAGTCGTCTATGCCGTCAAAATCAAGTGCGTAGGTTCCGACATTGCCGGCTACCCAGGCCGGCGGTCCGACAAGTGTGCCATGGTTGCCGCTGCCGGATGAATCACCGGTGTTAATACCGGAACCTTCTTCAAATTCCCACCAACCTTGAAGATTTGGCTCAGACCATGTGGTAAAGCTCCAGACATCGCCCTTGGCCGAACCGGAAGCGTTCACCTCGTCGATGCGCCAATAGTACGTGGAATTTAACTCAAGGCCGTTGGCGTCATAGCTGTAGGGGTTCCAGCTATTAACATCCTGATTGCCAATAAACTCGTTCGAGCCGCTTGTTGCATCATTTACATCCTCGAAGGCGGTGCCAAAGTATACGTCGTGTGAATCTGCGTCTTTGCCGGGGGACCAGGTCAGGACAATACGGGGATCTACTCCCAAGGCCTTATCAATAGGATTCGGGCCAAATGCTTTGACTCCTAATCCTTCCATGCAAAGCTGCAGGATTTCACCTGAGGATAAAGCCCTACTGTAAATGCGAACATCATCTATCGTAGCATTGATGTATCCTTTCAGTGTTCCCTGGTAGTCTTTGCTCACGCCTATTGTCCAAGGCTGTGAACCAACCACATCGCCAACTGCGCTGGCATCTGAAGGTGTTCCATCGGATTGACCATCGACATAGAGATAAAGCGTGTCTGTGTCTCTTACGGCGACTACGTGGTGCCAACGGCCGTTCTCAATGTTTCTTGTCCCGATAACCTCCGCCTTGTTTCGGTCGTTGTCTCTTATTTGGGTTCGGGCACGATTACTCCCATCCATCCTGATACTAACATATGGATAGTGTCCGGAATAACTCCCACAGTAATGGCCGACTATCATATCTTGCTCATCGTTCGTTACACTTGTCTTTATCCACGCAGACAAAGTAAAAGAACCGGAACCCAAATCCAGACGTTCATCGTTTCCACAGTCTACATAATCACTTACACCGTTAAAATCCAGTGCATAGCTTCCTGTATTGCCTGCTACCCATGCTGGAGGCCCGATGAGTGTGCCGTGGTTGCTACAGGCTGAATCTTTTGCATCAAAACCCTGGCCTTCGTCAAACTTCCACCAGCCATGCAATGTAGGTTCGACCCATGTCCTAAAACTCCAGACATCGCCTTTGGTTACTCCGCCGGAACTCCTCGTATCGATACGCCAGTAGTAAATTGTATCAATGTTAAGACCACAGGGGTCCCAGCTATTAGACTCCTGATTGCCCATATATTCCGCAGAGAATTCGTAAGCGTCATTCACATCGTTGTAATCGGCGCCCAAGTAAACATCATATGTTCTTGCACCCCAGACATGACTCCATTTAAAGTTTGTATTCGGACCTACACAAGTTTGATGATTTTGTGGATTCGGCTCAACTGCTTTGAAAGGAGAAACCTCGGCCCACAGCCACTCATTTGCAAACAATCGAAGGTCTTCTGCGTCAACGAATCCATCTCCTGATACATCCGCAGAGGGTACGACTGGCGCCTGCTGCCATTGCGAAGCGAGAACAGCATAATCCTTAAATTCGACTATTCCATCGTCGTTGATGTCCGGTTTTCCTTTGACTGTTGTGATATGGAGTGTGAAGTAACCTGTGTGGAGTCGCTGTCGACCTATGCCGCTGCCGACGTCGACGGGGGTGAGCCGAATGGAAAGTGTCTCTCCTCCGGTGAGCGATTCTTTACCTGGGCCGAACCAACTGGTAATGGCGGTGGTACGCAGCCCAGATGTGCCATCCCATTCGGTGCCGACAGGTCTATCCTGAAACCAGTCCGAACTCACCGGCCAGCCATTATGAATCGTCCACGCAGTCCAGCTATCGTCTGCGATACGATATGTCTGAAGTCCGGGCCACGGACGTGAACACTGATAACTGTGTACATAGATGTCTATCTCCACGCTGGTTATTACCTGGCCAATCGCTCCAAAGTCCGGCAAATCAAACTTCACCCAGCCCGTCTCGTCGTTACCTGTGCAGCCACCAGATGCGTTCAACCCTAAGTACATCAGGATGTCTCCCGGCTTACAGAAGCCGATGCCGCTTTCAGTTGTGGTGGTGCCATGCAGCGATTTGGCTATGTCGTAATTGTATTCAACGACGCCCGACGCATTAATGGCTAAAACTACAAACATAATAAAAAAGACCCGAAAGCCAATCATTTTGCGCATTTCTCTGCTCCCTCAAATAGCTTAAAACCCGATGAAGTGTTAACTGGGATTTAACATATGACGCAGTATAATTTTGCTCAGCTACGCCGCTAAATCTCATTTAATATACAATACCAAACTTATCTCAAAAAATCAAGATTTTTCAACTTTATCGCGAAGTTTTTGCTGCCAAAATAATTGCAAAAACACGAACTTGACAACTGATTACCGGATATTTGACGTACATCAACCGTTCTCCTCATCAAAAAATCAAGATTTTCAGCTATTTTCGGCATTATCCTGAACCGATTGGCACCGTTTTCAACTAACTGATACGCTCAAGGATTTATAGAAACATCGCCTTTGTCTGCTTTGCACTTGCGTCCAGCGGCCTCATGGCCGAGCCGAACGAACAAATCACCCCCGCCCAAATGTTCACCGGCACCATCATCCTCGGTATGCTCTACGGCCTCCTCGTCGAACTCATCACCTCAATCCTCTTAAAGGCAAAAATGAAAATACCAACAACAATGTAACCATCCGAAGAACAATAGTTAGCCCGCCGATTCATTCGGCGGGTTCTATACC
>CAZGGE010000022.1:22778-27688 GCA_964524285.1 uncultured Pirellulales bacterium | reverse complement strand
CCTTTTGGATGCTTTGTATCGGGGGTACGGAGTATAATTTTCTTGACATGGGACGGAGGTGTCTGGTAAAATATTGTTTAACTACGGAGGGTTAGTTTCTGCGCGATATTGGAGGGAAATTTATCAGGATTTTCCAACGGAAAGCGGGTGTATATTTGATGGTGGAGGTGTGAGATGAAAAGGTTGTTAGCTGGTGCGTGCATATCATTTGTTTTTTTGTCGCTTCTCGGAGTTTGTGAGGGCAGGTTTCTTTTGAATCTCGGAGAGGAGGCAGTGGTAGAGGCGGGTGAGCCGGCATCTGATATAGTGGTTAACGGTTACTCGGTGCCTTGTTACGTGGACTGGAATAATGACGGCAGGAAAGACCTTATAATCGGTGAGGGAGGCTTCTACGGGGACGCGAAGGTACTTGTTTATTTGAACGAGGGGACGGCGGAGGAGCCGGCGTTTGGTTCGAGTTTTTACGCCCAGTCGAACGGTTCGGACCTTGCGGTTCCAGCGAGCGGCTGCCTGGGATGTTTTCCGCGGGTGTATTACTGGGATGAGGACGACAAGAAGGATTTAATGGTGGGTCTGGCGGACGGTAGGGTGAAGTTTTATAAGAACGTAGGTACGGAAACGGAGCCGACTTTTGACGGGGGAACCTACATGGAGGTTGGTTCATCGGGAGAACATCTGGACGTGGGTGCACGAGCGACGGCGGTTCCTGTAGACCTTCATGGTGACGGAGGACGGGATTTGGTTGTTGGATCGCTGGACGGCAAGATACATTATTATCTTGGTACCTGTGTACCATGTGAAGGACCGACTTGCTTTCTTTATATGCCTGTAGAAGGGCTTATGTTCAATCAGCTTGATAGCGAGCTTGTTGTAGCGGGCGCTCGTTCGAGTCCTGTGATACTGGATCTCGACGGTGACGGCAAGAACGATTTTTTGACGGGTAATACTTATGGTGAGTTGTTTGCGTATTTTAATCATGCCGGTACCCGGACGGAGCCGGTTTTCAGCGGGCCGCAGGTAGTTGAGGCGAATGGTGTGGCGATAGATTTGCCGGGTTATCCGCGTTCGCGTCCTTCGGTTTGTGACTGGAGCGGTGACGGTTATTATGACGTGTTGATAGGTGCAGGTGACGGTAAGGTTCATCTTTACGAGAGTGTGGGAGTAGCCGGCGATATAGATAAGGATTACGATGTGGACTTTGGGGATTATGTTATATTTGCGTCGGCGTTCGGCAGCAGTGAGGGTGATGATGGCTGGAATCGTTACTGTGATATTTCGGAACCAAACGACGGGTTGGTGGGAATTGCGGATTTGGCGGTCTTTTGCGGCCACTGGCTTAGCGGAGTTGAAGAGCCGATAGTTCGGAGTTATTATGACGATTTTGAGACAGGGGATTTCAGTAAATTGCCATGGCAGCATGAAGGAGATGCAGTATGGACAATTGATGCAGGCGGGGTGGGAGGAGGCGGTCATTGTGCGAAGTCGGGAGCTTTATCCGATACAGGGGTAAGTGAGCTCGAGGTTACCCTGACGGTCGAGTCTCACGTGAAGTTTTATTTGAAGACTGAGATGTATTATGACAAGGACTGGGTACGTTTTTACATTGACGGCGAGAAGAAGGGTGAATGGACTGGTTTTGAAGTGTGGGATTTTGTTACATTTGAGGTTTCTGCTGGTGAGCATACGTTTAGCTGGAGATATGAGAAGGATGGCCCGGAATTTTTAGGCTCCGACTGCGTATGGATAGACGAGGTGGAGTTTTATTAAAGTTGAAGTAAACCAGGTTATGGATTTTTCAGTCCGGCTGGAGAGCAGATTTTTGCTTTCGGCCGGGCTTTTTTTGTGTGTATAAATTGTTTGGCTGGTAGTTATTGAAAGCGTCGGTGAGATTAGCTATGATGAGCTTTCCGAAAAGAACAGACCTGGTAAGGTAAGAGTAATACAGGAGAAAACGGATGTCAGAGCTGAGGGCACGAGAGAGGATATCCAATGCTTACAAGCGGGCGGAGGTAGACCGTCCGCCGGTATGTCCTCATTTTATCCGGTGGGTTCGGGGCAACTACGGCTGTGCTTGTGAGATGCATCAGTTCAAGTATCTGAAGGAACTGGGTTTTGACCCGTTGATTATGTATGGTGCGTATTTTAACCATCCCATATCGTCTGATTATATTTACAGTCCTAATGAGGATGGTGGTTATCGCGATTTGCCGGGTGTGAACGTTGAAATGCGAGTAGAGAGGGGAAAAGACAAGACTTTGCACTGGCGTAAGTTCGAGACACCAGCGGGGACGTTGACTGACGTGTTAGAGTGGGCCTTGCCCGGTGTTGGTTACGGGGACGGGCCTAATCCGCACAGGGTGGAGCCTTTAGTGAAGGATATGGAAGATGTTGCGTCACTGGAGCATCTTTTTCCTGAGCCACGGAAGGGATTCACCGAGGACCTTCGTATGTTTACCGAGATGGCAGGTGATGAAGGATTGGTGGAGTATTACGAAAGTTCGAGCGGCGGCGGCTGGGGTCTGGAGTGTCTCGACCCCCAGGAACGGCTGATTTATGTAATGACCAATAAGGAGCTTTTGAGTGCGGTTATAGAGGTATGCCAGAAGCAGCATTTGCGGAATCTGAAGGAGGTTCTGGAGTCGGGCCATAAGCATTTTGTGGTTAGCTGGTTTCAGTTCGGTCTGTCGGTGGGTTGGTCTCCTGAGACGGTTCGCGAGGTGTTTCTTCCGTTTATTAAGGAAAGCGTTGAGCTTGTACATTCATACGACGGTGTTTACAGGTTTCAGGACGACGGGCAAATGTCGTGGATTATGCCGGAGCTTGTTGATATGGGTGTTGACGTTGCGGGTTCGCTTCAGCCACCGCCAATGGGCGACAGTCATGTTGGTGAATTGAAGGCGGAGTACGGGGACAGGATTTGTCTGTTTGGCGGCCTGGACCCGGTTTATACTTTCGAGATGGGAACAACAAGTCAGGTCAGAGAAGCGGTGGAGGAAATGTGTAATCATGCAGGCGACGGGCGCGGTTATGTTTTTTCGACAGGTGAGGCGTTCGGGCCTGAGACGAAGGTGGAGTGTCTTCGGGAATGGGTTCGGGTGGTGAAGGAATGGAACTGGAGGTAGTCGGGAGAGTTGTTATTTCAGAGCTAAAAAAGGTTTATTAAGCGAGGTTCAAAGATGGGCGATTTATCGTGGCGTTTTGACGAGCGGGAATACAATTATATAAAAGAGGTTCTTGATTCCGGTTTTACGGGTTCGACTTGCTCGGAGATGAACGAGCGTCTGGAGAAGTCGTTTGCGGAGAGGTTTGGCAGGAATTATGCGATAACGTTCAGTTCCGGTACTACTACGCTTCATGCGGCATTGTGGGCGCTTGGAGTTAGATACGGCGATGAGGTGATAACTACGCCTTTGACGGTGATTTCGTGTATGAACGCGATAGTTTACTGCAATGCGGTACCGGTGTTTGCGGACGTGGACCCTGATACATTTTTGCTGGACCCGAAGGACGTGGAGAGAAAGATTACCTCCCGGACGAAGGCGATAATGCCTGTGCATCTTTACGGACAGGTGTGCGATATGGACCCGATTATGGAGCTTGCGAGGAAGCATAATCTCGGTGTGGTTGAGGATTGCGCGCAGTGTTACCTGGGTACATACAAGGGTAAGCTGGGTGGGACGATTGGAGATATTGCGAGCTGGAGCTTTGAGAATTCGAAACACCTGACGACCGGGGACGGCGGTATTGTGGCGCTGGATGACGAGGGTCTGGCGGATTATGTGCGTAAGCTGAACTGCGGGGGCTTTCGGAACGCAACGGCGGTGAACGGCAAGATTCGTGTATCGAGGCAGATATTTCAGAATCCTGATTATAAGCGTCATAGTTGTTTCGGATTTAATTACCGTCTTCCAGCGGTTTGTGCCGCGATGGGTCTTGGACAACTGGAGAAGCTTGACTGGATGGTGGAAAAGCGTGAGCAGATGGCGAGGATGTATATGGACGTGTTGTCGGGGTGTGAGTGGTTGCAGCCTCAGAAAACGCCGGCCGGTGACAGGAACAGTTACTATACTTTTGTGGCCAGGTTTTTGCGGGATGATGTGGACTGGGCGGACTTTCGCAGGAAGCACGTAGAGAACGGAGGAGACGGGATATACGCGGCTTGGACCTTGTGCTACCAGGAAGACAGTATCGATGAAATCGAGAATCTGCTTGATGGTATGGGGCTTTGTGGCAGGCTGAACAGGGAGGGTGGTATTTGTCCGAATGCGGAAAAGATACAAAAACAGTTGATGCAGTTTACAACTAATCAAAAAGATGAGCAGGAGATGAAGATTCAGGCTGAAGCTCTTGCGAAGACGATTGAGTATTATTCATGATTATGAGATGTAGAATTTTGGAGCAGTGATATTATTTCGGGGTTAAATGATGGACGTTCTTTTGATTGGCGGCGGCGGCCGCGAGCACGCGATAGCATGGAAGCTGCGGCAGTCGAAAAATGTTGACAAGATTTACATCACTCCGGGAAATGCGGGGACGGCAAGTTGCGGTGAGAACGTGTCGACAGGTGCGGATGATGTCGACAAGCTGGTGTCGTTGGGCAGGGAAAAGGGTGTGGGTTTTGTAGTAGTGGGGCCGGAGGATCCGCTTTCCGCCGGCGTGGTGGATGCTTTTGAGGCGGAGGGGATAAAGGCGTTCGGTCCAAGTGCAGAGGCGGCAAGGCTTGAGGCGGACAAGGTGTTTGCAAAACAATTGATGCGTTCGTGTGCAGTGTCGACAGCGGAGGGGCGAACTTTCGAGCGGTTCGAAGATGCGAAGGCTTATATTGCGAGCAGGGACGAGGCTGTAGTAGTGAAGGCGGCGGGACTTGCAAAAGGTAAAGGGGTGTTTGTGTGCGATGAGCCGTGGGACGG
>CAZGGE010000022.1:11990-22768 GCA_964524285.1 uncultured Pirellulales bacterium | reverse complement strand
GCTCTCGGCTGTGCGCTTGGTGCGGGCTGGCCGGGACGGTATACTGGCGGCGGAAAAGATAATGGTGGATAAGATATTCGGTGAGGCGGGGGACAAAGTAGTTGTGGAAGAGAAGCTGATAGGTGAGGAGGCGTCGATACTTGCGTTCGTTGACGGGCGTAATATTTACGTGATGGAGTCGTCGCAGGATCATAAGCCAATCGGTGATGGAGATACGGGTCCGAACACGGGCGGGATGGGTGCGTATAGTCCCGCACCCGTGGTTACCGATGAGATGATGAATCAGATTACGCGTGAGATACTTGTGCCGGTTGTGGACGGGATGAACCGGCAGGGAACTCCTTACAGAGGAGTTCTTTACGCAGGTCTGATGATAACGGCTGGCGGACCTCGTGTGCTGGAGTTTAATGTTCGTTTCGGGGACCCCGAGACGCAGCCGATTCTTATGCGTTTGAAAAGTGATTTGCTTGAGGTGATGCTTTCGGTTTGCGAGGGAAGGCTTGACAAGGTTGAGCTTGAATGGGATGAGAGGCCCGCAGTTTGTGTGGTGATGGCTTCGGGTGGTTATCCTGGCGAGTACGAAAAGGGCAAGGTTATAAAAGGGCTTGAGGAAGCGGCGGAGTTGGATGACGTTGAAGTTTTTCATGCGGGGACGGCATTGCAGAACGGGGAGGTGGTAACGGCGGGAGGCAGGGTGCTCGGAGTAACTGCGAGGGGACAGACTATACCGGCTGCTAAAGTGCGAGCTTACGAGGCGGTTGACAGGATAAGTTTTGATGGAGCGTACAGTCGCAGGGACATCGCAGATAAGGCGATAAACAGAAGTAAATGTTGATTCCGTAGCGGGGTTTTAAAGGCTGAATAACCTGTGGGGGGTTGCCGGTTGATGGTCGGGAAAGTAGTAGTTTATGGGTTGGAACCGCTGGAAAAAATCGCTTTTTCGTTTGTTGATTTTCTTTCTGGTGGTGACGGTGCTGCTGGCAGGCGTGTATTTTCCGGCCGGATGGATATTGCGCAGAGCGGCGGTGAGACAGATTGCGGAACTAACGAACACCAGAGTGGAGGCGGAGTCGATAGAGCTGGGGCTTGACGGTTCGGTTTCGATGGAGGGGCTGGCTATCCGCAGCAAAAAGGGTTGGGAATCGGAAGGAGCGATTCTAAAGGCTGAGAAGGTTTATGCGAAGTTCGATTTGTTGAGTGTTTTGCTTTTCGGGCCTCGTCTTGAGGAGCTTCGAGTTCGGGATTTTGTGTTGAGTGCTCGTCACAATCTTGAAACGGACAGTTGGAATCTTGAGGGAGTGAGTCTTCAGGCTCCGCAGGGCACTGACGGGCGAATGCCGCTGATAGAGCTTTCGGGAGGCAGGCTCGAATACGTCAAGTTGTCCGAGGAAGGCAGCAAGGTTGCGGCGTCGTTGCCGGTGGAGGCGAATCTGGAGTTGGATGATAAGACCAGGCAAGGCTACAAATTCGAGATAAAAACGGCGGCACGGCAGGGGTGGGGCAGGAGCAAGTTAACCGGTTACTGGAGGCCTGGCGTGATTACGGTGGCCGGCAGTGTAGCGTCCGCGGATGTTGCAGGTTTTGAGATGGCGTGGCTTGTAGACGTGCTGGCGGCGGAGCTGAGTTACGAGGATGACGGCAGCTTTTGTTTGAAGCTGAGGGCGAGAGATTTGATGAACAAGGGCAAGGTGAAGGAAGGGGACGGCGAAGGAATAGGCGGTCTTTTCGGTGGGCAATTGCGGATTTTATATTCGCTGTCGAAATTTTTTAACGAGTATCGTCCGCGTGGTCGGGTTGACGCGGATATGGAGGTGCGAGGCAATTTTGACAGGTTTGCAGAAGTTGATGTGAACGGCAAAATTCATTGCAGGGACCTTCGAATTTGCTACAGGAAATTTCCCTACGTGATAGAGCATCTCACGGGGGAGGTGAGTTTTACAGAAGAGGGTGCGGTGCTGAAGGGGCTGAAAGGCAGGCACGGCGAGGTAGAGTTGCTTATAGACGGCTGGTGTAAAGGTTTGGGCGAAAGCTGGAAATTTGATTTCGAGGTAAAAAGCGATAATATGGTTCTGGATGAGGATTTATACGAGGCGTTAAACGAACATCAGCAGCGTTTCTGGCGGGAGTTTTCTCCGAGCGGTGAGGTGGGCATACACTACCATTCGCATCGTGAATCGTCGAGTGAATTTCACAGGCGGCTGGTAACAAGGCTTCACGGAGTGGATTCGGTGTACCGGCATTTTGCGTATCCCCTTAAGGGCCTTGAAGGCCGGCTTGTTTTCAAGCTGGACAGTATAGACGCCTGTAACCTGGTGTCGGAGTACGGTGGTCGGCGGATTGTACTTAACGGCGAAATAAGTAATTATGAAGCGGAAAAGCCCAGTTTTGATATTGTTGTAAATACGCAGGACGTTCCTCTTGATGAGCTGCTTGGTGAATTGCTGCCTGGGGCACACGGCAGGATTTACCGGCGTTATTGTGAAGGGGGGCTGGTGGATGCGAATTTGAACGTCAGAAGTGAAGGCACAGAGCAGGTGAGTTTCGATGGGGACGTATCGGTGAGCAGGGGGATTTTGCGAATAGGTCAGGGCAGGGTTGTCGAAGGCGTGAGTGGTGAACTTTTCGTTAGCAACGAGGTGGTCGAAGTTAAGGAGCTTTGTGGAAAATATTCAGGCGGCGGGTTTTGTGTCGAAGGTACCGTCAGGCCGGTGGGTGAAGGTGCGGCACCCGCTTTCAAACTTTGGGCGGAAGGCAAAGAAATTGAGTTAGGTGAGCAGTTGTTTTCGCTGCTGCCGGGTAGTTTGGCGGAGATTGCGAGAAATTCGGAGTTTTCCGGGGGCATAAACTGCCGGGCCGAGCTGGAACGTGAGGAGGCAAAAGGTTCTGTAAAGTATGATATAATGGTCGATTGTATCGATAATAGTGCTCAGTTTGAGGCTTTTCCTTATCCTCTCAGCGATATAAATGGGCGGGTTCATATCAGAGGCGAAGAGGAGCCGACGGAGATAAGGCTGGAGGATGTTCGAGCGACGGCCGGCGGTGTGGTTGGTATAAGTGAGCAAAAAGCGAAGGTTGGAATAAGCGGGGTTATGTCAAGGGCCGGCGGCGAATTTCGAGAGGGCGAATTTTCGGTACAGGCACAGAATTTTCTTCTGGACGAGCGTCTGGGAAGTGTATTGGGGGGAGAAATTGGCGAGCTTTACGAACAGGTATCGCCTCGTGGATTTCTTGATGCGCAGTTTGAGAATGTGCACGTCAGGTCGAAAGGTGCGGGAGAAAAGCAGGCGGAGTTTGACTGTGAGCTTGTATTCAGGGACTGCGATTTCGAGGCCGGCGTGGGTTTGACGGATATTAACGGGGTGGTCAGTACGTCGGGCAGTTATGAGCAGGGTGGCAAGCTGGAAATTAAAGAGGTGCGAATATCGGCGGACAAAATTCGAGTTGCGGGCAAGGCGTTGAGTAATCTGGAGGCTGAATTACGGCGTGTGGAAGGGCGTGAGGTGTGGAGGTCGGAGCATCTGGTGAGCGGATTTTATGAGGGCCGGCTGATGGGCGACCTTACGTTCGGGTTATCGTCGGAGGGAGGTTTGAATTACGAATTTTCAGCAGGTTTTGAGGATGTAAATTTACTTGAATTTTTACGGGACAGGCATGCCAATTCAGGACGGCGTTCAGGCAGAGATTTGGAAGGTCAGGTCGGAGACGGTGCGATTACCACCGGCAACATGCAGGGCAGTCTCGCTGTCAGAGGGGAGGGAGGGTCGCGTGTGGGTCGCTGTCGGTTGCGGATAAGGGATATGAAGGCGGGAAGGCTTTCAGCGCTTGCGAAGCTGTTGTATGTGCTGCGGTTGAAGCGTCCGGAGGAATTTGCATTCGAGCAGATGGTTGTGGATGCGTTTTTGCGAGATGAGGAGGCGATGATAGAAGAGATTGATATGTGGGGCCGGGCGCTTGCGTTCGAGGGTTTAGGTTTTTTCGAGCTTGAAGATGAGAATGTCAGTATAGTGTTGACGGCCCGGGGACGTCGCGTTGCGGAGGCGGAGCCGTCGGTATTGCAGTCTCTGCCGGAGAGTCTGGGTCGTGGTGTGGTGCGAATCAAGGTCAGCGGAGATATTTACAATCCGAAGGTTGAGGTTAAAACTTTGCCCGTGTTGTCGGCACCGTTTCGCCTTTTCGGGGGTCGTTGATGAGGCTGTGGGATTGAATTTCACTGCAGGATGCGTTCGACGAAACTTGTATCGATGTCTGCTTTTGCGAACGAGCTGTCGGAGATGATTTCGAGACATGCGGGTATGGTCGTTTTTACAGGCTCGATGACGAACTCGGAAAGAGCGCGTTTCATCGTGTTGACTGCATCGGAGCGGGAGTTTTTGTATACGATAAGTTTGCAAATCATGGAGTCGTAGTTGGGTGGTATCGAGCATCCTGCGCAGACGTGCGAATCGATTCTGACACCGGGCCCGCCGGGGAAGAGGCAGGTTTCGATTTTTCCGGGCGAGGGGGAGAATTGTTTTTTCGGGTCTTCGGCGTTAATTCTGCATTCGATAGCGGCGCCGTTCAGCCTGATGTTTTTTTGGGAGAGGTTGATTTTTTGTCCGGCGGCGATTTTAAGCTGCCACTTTATGAGGTCGTGTCCCGTAACCATTTCTGTAACGGGGTGCTCGACCTGTATGCGGGTATTTGCCTCGATGAAGTAGAATTTTTTGTTTTTGTCGAGGAGGAATTCGATGGTAGCGGCGTTGACGTATTTTGCCTGTTTTGTAATTCTTATAGCGGCCTCGCAAAGTTCCTTTCTTTGTTTGTCTTCGAGAACGGGACATGGGGACTCTTCAATCATTTTCTGGTGTCTTCTTTGTATTGTGCAGTCTCTTTCGAAGAAATGAACGGTGTTTCCGTGTTTGTCAGCGAGGACCTGAACTTCGACGTGTCTCGGTTTTAGAATAAGTTTTTCGAGGTAAACTTCGTCGTTTCCGAAAGCGGCTTTTGCTTCGGCTTTAGCGGCGGAGAGTGCGGCTCTGAGGCTGATGTCGTTGTGTACGATTCTCATGCCTCTTCCGCCGCCGCCGGCTGAGGCTTTTATTATTACGGGATATCCGATTTTGGATGCGAGTTTGAGAGCCTGTTTTTCGTTTTTGAGAGTATCCTCTGAGCCGGGTACGGTTTTAACTCCTGCTTTTTCTGCGAGCCGTCTCGCTTTTGCCTTGTCACCGAGAAGTTTCATGGCTTCGACGGGCGGGCCGACGAACTTTATTCCGCAATCTTCGCAGATTCTGGCGAAGTTGATGTTTTCGGCGAGGAAGCCGTAACCGGGGTGAATAGCTTCGACGTCAGCGATTTCGGCGGCGCTTATGATTTGGGGTATATTGAGGTAGCTTTTTGCGCTTTCGGCGGGGCCTATACAAATAGCTTCGTCGGCGAGGTTCAGATATGGAGCGTTTCGGTCGGCTTCGGAGTAGACGGCGACGGTTTCGATTCCGAGTTCTTTGCATGCCCTGATGATACGCAGGGCTATTTCGCCGCGGTTAGCAATAAGGATTCTGGAAAACATAGTCAGTATATTGAAGAGAATTATTCCGGTTTTATTTTGAACAGTGTTTGTCCGAATTCGACGGCCTGTCCGTTAACGACGCAGATTTTTTCGACAGTACCTGCGGTGTCTGCCTTTATTTCGTTCATAACTTTCATGGCTTCGATAATGCAGATGACGGTTTTCGGCTGTACGGTGGAGCCGACATCGACGAAAGGCTCGGAGTCGGGGCTTGGGGTGGCATAGAAGGTTCCGACCATTGGTGAGGTTATTTCGAGGAGGTTTTGTTCTTCGGTTTGTGGGGGTGTTTGCTGCTGCGTTTTATGTTCGTTTGTCGTTGGAGGATGGACGGGTGATGTTGTCAGAGGCACGTGGGTAACGGCCGTGTGCTGTGAGCGTTTGAGGTGTATTTGCTCTTCGCCGTGTTTTATCTGAATTTCGGCGAGGTCGTTTTGCTTCATGATGTCTATCAGTTGCTTGATTTTTTTGATGTCGTCGTTTTTCCGGGCCATATAATGCGCCTTTCGCCGCCGTTTATCGTGTCAAAACCGGCATTATAGCGGCGGGAGGTTGCGTCTGCAAATAAATTCACAGGGTTGCAGGGCGGCGATTTTGGCTGGCAAAGAGTGAGCAGTATTGTTATAATAGGTGCCGGACAATAAAGGCGCGTTATGAGAAAAAGTCTTGTGAGGGCAAAACCATGAAAACGCAAAAAGCGTTTACACTTATCGAACTGCTTGTAGTGATATCGATAATTGCATTATTGATGGCGATACTGCTTCCCAGTTTGAAACTGGTAAAAGAGCAGGCTCAGACGATTATGTGCCTTTCGAATCTTCGTCAAGTTGGAACTTTCTTTTTCCTTTACACCAGTGACCATGGCGGTTCTTTTATGCCCGGTGTTTCAGAGAGAACAACCGAAGGAGAATGGACACGTTCCTTGAGGGGGTATGCGCCGGGACTGAATTCTCGAAATCACTATAATGGAAACTATGATGTGTTTTGTTGTCCGAAGGCCGACAAAAAACCTTATATTGAGCCTGGTCAAGAATTTGTTGTCGGCGATAAAGAAACAATGTGGCTTTTTAATCCGGACGACAGTGTAACTCCATGGTGGCGTGCGGGGGACTACGCAAGTTTTGGGATGAACTTGTGGGTTTCAAATCCTGATTCTTCCAGACAATATAACTACCAGAACTATTGGAAAACAAGAAAGAACTGGCGGTATGCTACAGTCGAAGGGGCAAGTCAGATACCGCTTATGGCCGGTTGCATTTGGCCGATTAGCGGGCCGAAACGTCTGGAAGAACCCCCGGTTTATGAAGATCACTGGTCCAATAACCACACATGCTGGTTTTGTCTTAATCGGCATAGGGGACACGTCGGAGGAGTATTTATGGACTTTTCGGCCAGAAAAATAGGTTTGAAGGAAATCTGGGAGCTAAAATGGCACAGGTGGTGGTACAGCAACGGAAGTGAAGATGGGACGCCGGATTATACTGTACCTTTTGACTGGCCGGAGTGGATGAAGAATTTTAAGGATTATGCCCGGTATTGAGTCTGGATATATTTTTGTTGAGCGGACAGGGAGTTTGCGGAGGGGATATTTGGTATAGTTGATTTTCGTTTAATGCTGGGGGTTTTTTGGCAGGCCGGTATTGTGAGGCGAGCAGGCGGTTTTACTTTAATAGAGCTTCTGGTAGTGATTTCGATAATCGCGCTTTTGATGTCGCTGTTGCTGCCGGCATTGAAGCTGGTCGAGGTTCAGGCGAAGGATATTGTGTGCCGGTCGAGACTGCGTCAGTGGGGGACGTATTTTCATCTTTATACGGAAGATTATGACGGATTTTTTCCGGAAGGCTGGCCCCACGCTGAAGAGGATACGGGAAGTCAACTTGGTAACCGGATGTGGCCTGTTACGATTGCGCCGTATTTTGATATCGGCTATGATTTGTGGTGCTGTCCGGTGGCGGATTCGTATGAGCCGGTTCCGGACCGGCAGGAGCCGCAAATGGTAGGAACGTTCGGGACGTGGGGTCCGAAACCTGCGAGCTGGCCGCCCAGCGATGATGATGGGGGGTTGTATCTTTTGAATGTCGGGGATTACGGCAGCTACGGTATGAACGAGTGGGCGTACAGTACGCTCGAAGGCAGGCTGAAAAGTAATGGCGGAGACGATCACTGGGGGGTGATTAATGTTGAAGGAGGGTGGCGGGTTCCGCTTTTTTTCGACTGCTCTTGGTTCGATGCCCAGCCTTTTACATGGGACGACCCGCCGGATTACAGCGGAGCGCCGAGGACGTACAGATATGACGACGAAATGAGCCGCGTTTGTATCGACCGTCACAGGGGCGCGGTGAATGTTTTATACTTCGACCGGTCGGTTCGCAGGGCAGCTTTGAAGGCATTGTGGAGTTTGAAATGGCACCGGGGGTTTGAGGTTCAGGGGCCTTTTACGGCAGCGGGCGGGATGATTGAAAGTGAGTGGCCTGCGTGGCTTGCGAACTATTGATATTGTGTGTGTGGTGTAATTGAGCCGGCAGGGCGATTTTTCGGGCGTGAGGGCGGGTTATTTGTCGATAAGGGGTTATGAGCGGAAAAATGTGCCCGCAACGAAGAGGTGGGGTTTTTTTGAGGAAAAACTTTCGTTCTGATGGAAAATGTGTTATAATTAGTGATGGTTACAGGTTTTGGATGAATGGAGTTGATATTTATGGAACATATTAAGAAAGGCAGAAAAGGTTTTACGCTTATAGAATTGCTGGTGGTAATTGCGATAGTAGCGCTTCTGGTGTCTATTCTTCTGCCGGCCGTCAATAAGGTCAAGATGCAGGCGAAGACCGTTGTTTGCCGGTCGAATCTGCGCCAGTGGGGATTTATCTGGGATAACTATACGAGCGAAAATGATTTTTCGTGGCCTACCGGTGAGCCGACTGCACCGTCAGGTTGGGTCAACGGCCAATGGGTGGAGGCAGACATCGGTCTTGCACCGAACGATGAGATATTCTTTTGTCCGACTACTACTGTAACTGAAACAGAAAAAGGCCCTGGTTTTCGCGGCAGGGAGTATGTGGCGTGGTGGCGGCCGGGACCTTATGTTGAGTCAGCAGGGCACTGTGTTGAACCAGGATATACACAATATAGTCCTTATCATGGCAGTTACGGTTTTAATAACTGGCTTTATAACCCTTCGCCGGGGGTTACGGCGTTAAAGGGCAATCCCACACGTAAAAACTGGCGATACTGTAACGTTGACGGTGCGGGATACATTCCGGTATTTATGGATAGCTGGTGGCAGGGTGGTTTTCCGAATTCTTCTTCCGAGCCGACTCCATACAACGGATGGACGGGTGAAGACAGAGAGAACGAGATGAAGTACTTCTGCACGAACCACCATGGAGGCTATCTCAACTGTCTTTTTATGGACTGGTCGACGAGGAAGGTTGCCATAAAGAATTTGTGGGACCTCAAATGGCACAATGAATATGATTTGCGTGCGCCGGATCCGATTTGGCCTGCATGGATGGAGAATTTGCCGGAAGATTAATGCGTTAATTTGAGGCATTTTTTATTGTAATTGTGGGCTGAGTGTCGTATGAGATACTTGTGTCAAGGTGCCGTGGTAACTTAACGACAGTTTGGGGATTTTTTTGTAAGGGCAGCGAGATGAAGGAAAAAAAGGCGTTTACGCTAATCGAGCTGCTGGTGGTGATATCGATAATTGCGATGCTGATGGCGATACTTATGCCCGCACTGAAGATGGTAAAGCTTCAGGGCCAGGAGCTGGTTTGCCGCTCGAATCTGAGGCAATGGGGCGTCTTTTTCAGCCTTTACACGCAGGATAATGGAGGATATTTTCCGGAAGGGCATACTCAAAATAAAATGTGGATGGACCTTCTCGAAACGTACCATCATCGTGATTATGATATTTTCTGCTGTCCGACGGCCAAGGCTCCCTGGACCGAAGGAGGTAAATTTCCTTTTGCGGCGTGGGGAATTACGGGTGGCCAGGAACGACATAATGTATTTACAGCGGGAGATTTCGGCAGTTACGGTATGAACGGCTGGCTGTGCAATCCTCCGCCGGATGTGGAGCAATACTCGGGGCACAATACGGACTGGAACTGGCGGCACGCGAATGTCCAGCCGGCCTCGAACATACCGATGTTTATGGGGTGCAGTTGGCCTAACGGTCGACCGGAAGTAAAGAACACCGCTCCGGTTTATGATGGTGATGCCTCGGTAAGTTCCAACGACCCGATGAAGCGTTTCTGTATGAACCGGCACCGGGGTTTCGCACAGGGCATCTTTCTGGACCAGTCGCTCAAGAAATATGGTATGAAGGAGCCCTGGTACTTCAAGTGGCACCGTAAATTTGACCTCACGGCAGAGAAACCAGTATGGCCTGAGTGGATAAAGCGGCTGGAGTATAAATATCAATAGTGGCGGCGGGTTTTTTGGGGGGGGTTTTTGGGGCGGTGTTTTCAAGCCTTCCCGGCTCCGGTATGAAGAGAAGCAGCGGCGTGCTTTTGTCGACACATGTCTTGTTCTGTGGTTTTGATTCCAAACACTTCTGAACTATGTTCGTAATTTTATATGATGGATTTTTCCAATAAGAATTCTTCGGGTGGAGATATATTGGGCAGGCGCAGTGGTTTTACACTGATAGAGCTTCTGATAGTGATTTCGATAATTGCGCTTCTGATGTCGGTGATGCTGCCGGCGCTCAAGAAGGTTAATCTGATGGCCAAGGACATGATTTGCCTGTCGAACCTTCGCCAGTGGGGGATAGTGGGCAGGATGTATTCGGATGAGAACGACGGTTACTTCTGCGACGTGGACCCGGGCGCGAACGGACAATGGTGGTTCGAATCGTTGTATCCTTATTACGGTGATAAGGAGGTGCTGCTTTGCCCGATGGCCCGCAGGCACACCAGCGAGGGTGCTCGCGGCGGCAAATTCGAGGCGTGGTCGAGCAGCTTTACAACGGCAGGTTCGGTTATTGTGAGCTATGGTGCGAACGGGTGGATGTGTAATCCCAGCGTGGAGAAGAAATGGTGGCCTTCGGGAACCACCGATGACCACTGGCGTAACGTAAATGTCGCAAACGCGGACAGGATACCTTTTTTTGTGGATTGCGCACTTCACGACGGTTGGCCGCGGCGCAAGGATGAGCCTCCCGAATATGATGGTGAGCCGGAAATTGGTCTTGAGGATGCGCGTGGTGCCGCGCAGGCTGATGCTCGCCCTG
>CAZGGE010000022.1:4568-11980 GCA_964524285.1 uncultured Pirellulales bacterium | reverse complement strand
GTCTGAACAGACACAGCGGTGCGGTTAACGGTGTGTTTCTGGACTATTCGGTTCGTGAAATTGGCTTAAAGGAGTTGTGGGATTTGCAATGGCATCGTGGCTGGTTTACGAGCGAAGAGCCGGGTGCTCCGCCGTGGCCCGAGTGGATGAATGAGCTTTAGAGGCGGATATAAATTTTCGAGCGTATGGATGAGGGGGTATGTTGGTGGTCGGTATTATTGCATTGTTGATGTCGATTCTTGTGCCTGCCCTGAAGAAGGTCAAGGAGCAGGCAAACAGTATTGTCTGCCGTTCCAATCTGCGTCAGTGGGGGACATATTTTCTTTTATATACCGAGGACTATGACGGTTCTTTTCATGTCGGGCCAGGCTCAAAGGATGGTCAATTCGGAGGTTACTGGTTCAATGCTCTTCGGGATTATCACGGAATCGGAATTGGCCGGCAGAAGTCGCAATCGAAGAACGAATATACGATAAGCAGTGAATACGAGCTGGCCTTGTGTCCTGTTGCACACAGGCCCTGGACCATGATAGACGAAGGATTACATCCGACGTATGCCTGGGGGATTTTGGGTACGGAGCAAGCTTTGAAATTTTACAGGTCGGCCAAATATAGAGACGGGGATTACGGCAGCTATGGGGTAAACACGTGGGTTTGTAATCCATCCGAAGAAGAGATATACGGTGGTTATGAGGCTTACAAGAACTGGTTCTGGAGGAGCGCGCGTGTCAAAGGTGCCGCTTATATACCCTTGATACTGGATTCCACGTGGTTTACGAGTTGGCCTTTTCGCAGCAATGAACCACCGAACTATAATGGAGAGAATGAAAATCATATGGGTCGTTATTGCATACAAAGGCACGGAATCGGGTATACGAACTGTACCTTCGTGGACTTTTCAATTCGGAGGTTAGCGCTGAAAGAATTGTGGGATTTGCAATGGCATCGGAACTGGCTTACGGGGGGCAGGGTTGGCGGGAATTATATTCCGGGTCCTGTGAACTGGCCTGCGTGGATGGAGAATTTTCCGGAGCACGTGGGCAGGTAGTGGTTGTTGAGAACCAGCGGGGTTGATAAATTTTTTAGGGTGAATTATTTGCCGGCTTAGTTGCGGGGTTTTGCATTGACCAGCGCGGCCAGAAGTATGTGGCGCAGCCTGTCGACGCTGACGGCGTCGAGGTAGTCATCGGTGAAGTCGAGTCTGAACCGGCCTTTGAAGTTTTTTATGCGTGTTTTCAGTTCGTTTCTTGTGAGTGCTGCGATGAGGGTGGCATTTTTTTCGAAGTATTCTTTTGAAGTCATTTCGCTGTAATCCAAAGAATGGTTTTCAATGCAATTTTCCGCGTTCCGTTTATCGACCGGTTTTCGGGACCTCTTTACAGGGTTTATCGAATAAGGCCTCAAGGGCGTTTTTAGAAGGCGGTAGAGGGAGAAATTGTTTTTGTTATTTTGTTGCAGGTCTGATAATTTTCGGTCATGCGAACACAAGAGTTGGATTATAATTTGCCTGCGGAGTTAATCGCGCAGCATCCGCTGGCGGTGCGGAGCCGGTCTCGGCTTCTGGTGCTGGAGCGTGCGGGCGAAAAGCTCATCGACAGCAGGTTTTACAGGATAGGTGAATTTCTCAGGTCGGGTGATTGTCTGGTATTGAACAACGCCAGGGTTGTGGCTGCTCGTTTTTTTGCGGCTCGAGCCACAGGGGGCAAAGTCGAGGGCTTGTTTACAGGGCAGATAAAACCGGGATTGTGGGAAGTGATGCTCAGGGGGCTGGGCAAATTGAAGCCGGGCGAGCGGATTTGGATTAAGGACCGGGGCGGAGATGATTACTGCGCAGCGCGGATGGTCGAGCGAACGGAGGGAGGCAGGTGTCTTCTGGAACTTCAGGCAGAGGCCGAATATGAACTGATATTGGAAGCAGTGGGATTTGTGCCTCTGCCGCCTTATATCAAGCGTGAGGCCCGGCGAAGCGACAGCGAACTCGACCGTAGTCGCTATCAGACGGTTTACGCCGAAAAAGGCGGAGCGGTAGCGGCGCCGACGGCGGGGCTTCATTTTACACGTGTGTTGCTCGATGAATTGCAGGCACGTGGTATAGTTACCGCCCGTGTTACTCTTGACGTCGGGCCGGGGACTTTCAGGCCAATCGGGACCGAGTTTGTAGAAGAGCACCGGATGCACGGAGAGCGGTGGAGTATCGACGAGGAGAACGCACGCATAATCGCGAAGAGCAGAGAAAGCTCCGGGCGGATTGTAGCGGTGGGGACGACCAGCGCCCGCTGCCTGGAGTCGGCGGCGAGAAGCAGGGAAATATGTTCAGGGTGCGGCAGGACGGAGCTTTTTATTACGCCCGGTTATAAGTTCCGGATTGTGGATGCGATGATAACGAATTTTCATTTGCCGAGGTCGAGTCTGCTTGCGATGGTGTCGGCGTTCGCCGGGCTTGATAAGATTCGCAGCGCTTATGAACACGCTATTGAACAGCGATACCGTTTTTATTCTTACGGGGACGCCATGCTGATAGTTTAATCCTGGTCGGGCTGCCAGGTTTGTTTCCAATTTTCATAAGCGACTTCGAGGCGGTAGACAATATCCTTGTTCCGGTCGGACAAGTCGTTCGTTTCAAGCCGGTCTTTGTGGATGTCGTAAAGCTGCCAGGGTCGTTTTCCGGAAGCTACGATTTTCCATTTTCCCGAGCGTACCCCGCGTGTAACACCTGCATTCCAGAACAGATATTCCTGTTCATTTCGATCTCTGCCCCGCAAAACCGGCATCAGGGATTTTCCCTGCAGAGGCGCAACCGTGCGTCCCTTGAAATTATGGGGGTATTGAATACCGGCGACATCGCATATAGTAGCCATGATGTCGATAACGTGTCCGTGTTGATGGTTAATTTTTCTGCCCTGTTTGATTACGGCCGGCCACCGGACAACAAGCGGAGAGCTGATTCCTCCCTCGTAACAGGTATGTTTGTATCCGCGGAATGGTGTGGCGCTTACGTTTGCCCAGGGTCGTCCGTAAAAACCGAATGTGTCCGGGGTTCCCGGCATTATGGACGGGTGGTAGCCTTTTCTGACGGGTTTGCCGTCGAAGCGCCATTTTTCGAGAAGCTCAAGTGGCGCCTGTGCGCGTGACGGGCCGTTGTCGGAGAAGAAAAGGACGATGGTGTTGTCCTCAATTCCGAGTTGTTTAAGCTGCTTTAGAATGCGTCCGATGTTTTGGTCGAGACAGTCTATCTGTGCGGCGTAAACGGCCATGCATTCGGCCTGCCAGTCCTTGTTTTCTGCATTTTTCCAGGGCGGTACACGCGGGTCTCGTGGCGGCAACGGGCGGTCCGATTTTATCAAGCCCTCTTTTTTAAGGCGCCTGTATCTATCGCTGCGGAGTTTGTCCCAGCCGGTGTTCCTGTAGAATTCCCGATATTTGGAAATATCTTTTTCTTTTGCGTGAAGCGGCCAGTGCGGTGCCGGATATGCTCCGTAAAAGAAGAAGGGCTTTTCCTTCGTGGCGGCGTCCTTGATGAATTTGAGGGCAAAATCAGTCAGTGCGTCCGTGTTATAGAAATTGTCGGGAAGTTCGTAACGCTTGCCGTCGAGGTAAAAGGGATTGTTGTAAACGTCGTTGAAGTATGACATACCCGGTCCGCCGTGTGCGGTTGAGCCGAAGTAATGGTCGAAGCATTCGACGGCTTTTTTTGGTTCGTACCATGCACCGGGAGTTGTCATATCGATACGTCCGACCATTGTTGTTGTGTATCCGTTTTCATGAAGTAGTTCGGGGATGGTTACGACCTTGTCCGCCATGGTCCCTGTCCAGCCGTGGATGCCGGCCTGCTGATTGTACACGCCGGTGAGCATTGATGCTCTTGTAGGTCCGCAAAGTGCACAGTTGTAGAACTGGCTGAACCGCATGCCCTGCTCGGCGAGCTTGTTGATGTTAGGGGTGTTAATTTCGCCTCCGTAGCAACCGATGTCGGAGAAGCCCATATCGTCAGCCATGATTAGAATGATGTTCGGTCTGTCGAATCTGCTGATTTTTCCTCTGGTGATGTTCTCGGTGCATCCTGCCAAAAGGCCTGCGGCACCGGAAGCGGCGGCTTTCAAAAAATCACGTCTTTTCATATCTGCATTCCTGGTTTTGCCGATCAATTTGTTTATAAACGGTTTACCGCACCGGGTGGTCTGACGGCTTTGCCGCGTATTCCGCGCAGCGTGTCGCCGAGCTGCTCTCGCATTTTGTCGGCGAGTTTTTCGAGACGGGCGACAATTTGTGGATTCTGTTCAGCCACATTGTTCTTCTCGCCTACATCTTTTTCAAGGTTGAAGAGTGCTAATTCTATTTTATCCCACTCGTACTTCACGGGCATTTGGCCTGTACCGCCTTCTCTCGAGCCGAGCGTTCTGTATTTATGAGGGAAATGGAGTTTCCACTTACCGCAGCGGACGGCCTCGAGGTTGTAGTTGCGATAGTAATACAAACACTCATGGGGGCTTTTGGCGCCGGCCCGGCCGGTCATCAAAGGCCGGATGTCCTTTCCGTCAATGGGTTTTTCGGGCAAATCAGCTCCGGTAAGATTTGCCATGGTCGGCAGTATATCCATTGTGGTGGCGACTTCGCTGCAAACGGAGGCGGCGGGAATTTTTCCCGGCCAGCTCATAATACAGGGTTCTCTCTGTCCACCGTCGAATGTGGTTCCTTTTCCTTCCCGCAGTGGTTCGGCGGAGCCTGCGTGGTCTCCGTAAGCAAGCCAGGGGCCGTTGTCGGAGGTAAATATTACAAGTGTATCTTTGTCTATATTGCACTGTTTTAGTGTTTCCAGTACCCGTCCGACGGACCAGTCGATTTCCATTATGACATCGCCGAAAAGTCCCTGCTCTGATTTTCCTTTGAATTTGTCTGATACGGCCAGCGGAACGTGAGGCATGGGATGTGCGAGATAGAGGAAAAAAGGCCTGTTTGTGTTTCTTTTGATAAAATCGACAGAACGCTGAGTATAAAGGGTGGTCAAGCGGGAAGGGTCGGGATTATATTCAATAACTTTTTCGCCTTCCATCAGAGGCAGGTCGGGGTAATCTTTGGTTACAGGGTGGTTAGGCCACATGTCATGGCTGTAGGGAAAACCGAAAAACTCATCGAATCCATGATTGACGGGCAAAAATGCCGTGCGATGGCCGAGATGCCATTTGCCGACGCAGGCGGTTGCGTATCCCCGGGACTTGAGCATTTCGGCAATGGTGGTTTCCTTCTCGTTGAGGCCGATGTAAGAACTGCGGCCTCGAGGCTGGAGAACAGCGGGCAGGCTTACCCGCTGCGGATAGCAGCCGGTCATGAGTGCAGCCCTCGATGGGGTGCATGAAGGTGCGCCTACGTAAAAATCCGTAAAAATCATACCTTCGGCTGCCATCCGGTCGAGGCTAGGTGTCTTGAATCCTTCGGCGCCGAAACAGCCTACGTCGGCATAACCCTGGTCGTCGGTAAAGATTATGATGAGGTTTGGCATTTGTTTTTTTCGCGGTGCGTAGGGAGAGATTTTGGAAAGGAGGTTATTTGTGCAACCGTTTAACATTGCCGCGGTTGTTCCCGCCGCGCTTAAGCCGACAAAGGAGCGAAGGAATTGTCTGCGGTTGATTTTTGCGTGGCGATTGTTTTTTATGGAATCCGGTCGAGAGCGGAATGGTCTTTTGTTCATTCGTGTGTCCATTTTACTATCCAGGGGTCGTCGGTGTTTTTTTGAAATATTTTTATTTTTGCTTTTAACTTTTCGAGTATGTTTTTGTGTTCGGGGGATTCGGCGAGGTTGTTTATCTCATCCGGGTCCTGTTGCATATCGTACAGCTCAAACTCGGGACGATACAGGAGGTCTTCAATTTTCCTCTTTCCAAAGTGGTTTGCGCCGCTTTCAAAATACGGCTTGCAGCCGAAAGACCCCCACATGTCAACGTCGGTGGGATATCGAAGCTCGTGCGCGATGTTCCATATTAACTTATATTTACGGGTGCGAATCATCCGCATGGGATAGTACATGGTAACTCCGTGGAAGCTATGTGAGCCATAAACTTCGTCCCAGCCTTCGGGATGCTCTTTTTCAATCACGGGAAGAAATGAGCGACCGTGAAATTTGTAGTCCGGCGGGGTCAGTCCTGCATAATCGAGAATCGTCGGCGTAATGTCCGTCCAGCTTACCATCGCATCCGTTACCGTACCTTTTTTATCGGCGTATGGATTTCGCGCCACACAGGGCAGCCTTATTCCGGGGTCATACAGGTTTGTCTTGGCACCGGGGAATCCGATGCCGTTATCGGAGACGTATATGATGAGTGTGTCATCCCAGTGCCCCGTTTCCTTCAGTACCTTTATGAGTCCTAACAGGCCGCTATCCGCCCGCTGTATCGAGCCGTAATACCATGCAAGTTCCTGTCGAAGCCTGTATGTATCCGGCATATATGGAGGTATGATAACGTTTTCCGGTATGATTCGGTCCGAGCCGTCCCGGTTAAATGGACGATGCGGCTCCAACGTACAGAAATACAGGAAAAACGGACTCTCGGCCTCCTGTTCTATGAACGGCCTGCAGTTCTCCGCCATTGCCGCCGGCGCCATGCTCTTGAGATAATATTGAAAATGATACACCTTTTCAGGTGCGACGTGATATTTTCCGATGGATGCGGTTCTGTATCCTGCATTTGCCAGCATTACGGGCAGGCTTTTTACGTCCTCGAAGCTGGAAAAATGGAAATAGGTGTGCTCGAGTCCGTACATTCCGTTCGCGTGGTTTTGCAGTCCCGTGAGGATAACCGCCCTGCTGGGGCTGCAGCTTGGCGAGGTGCAAAATCCGTGTGTAAAGCGTGTTCCGTTTTCGGCGAGTTCGTCCAGGCCGGGTGTTTTTATAACAGGATTGCCGTAGCAGCCTGCCAGGTTTGTACCCTGGTCGTCTGTAACGTAAAGGACGACGTTTCGTTTCGGCATGGCACGGGCGTTTCGCGGGTATTCGGCGGCGGCAAATTCCTTTATGAATCGGCGGCGATTATAACCTTTTCCGGCAGCTTTTGTTCTGCTCATTCATAGCTCCATTTGAGCACCCAGGGGTCGCTGGTGTTATTTTGAAAGTCCTTCAGCTTGTTTTTGAGTTTTTCGAGTATGTCCTTGTGTTTCTGTGAATCCGCCAAATTGTTTACTTCGTGCGGGTCGTTTTCCATATCGTAAAGCTCGAATTCCGCTCGATGCAGCAAATCCTCAACCTTTCTCTTTCCGAAGTACTCATCACCGCGTTTCATAGTTGCCTGCCAGGTCAGTGATTTCCACAGGTCGCTGGCAAACGGATATTTCAGTCCGTGTGCGATGTTCCAAATCAGCTTGTATCTGCGGTTGCGAATCATTCGCATTGGATAATACATGGTAATTTCATGCAGGCTGTG
>CAZGGE010000022.1:1883-4558 GCA_964524285.1 uncultured Pirellulales bacterium | reverse complement strand
GAGCCGTAAACGGTGTCCCATCCTTCGGTGTGCTCTTTTTCAAAAGTAGGCAAAAATGAGCGGCCGTGGAAATGCCGGCCGGAGGTGTTGACCCGGGCGAAGTCGAGTATGGTCGGGGTAATATCGGCCCAGCTTACCATTGCGTCGGTCGTAACGCCCTGCCTTTTTGCGTATGGGTTCCGGACCACGCAGGGCAGGTTTATACCCGGCTCATAGAGATTTGTCTTTGCGCCCGGAAATGCAATCCCGTTATCCGAGACATATATGATTAAGGTATCCTCCCAGTGGCCGGTTTCTTTCAGTACTTCTATCAATCGCAGCAATCCGCTGTCGGTCCGCTGCACCGACCCGTAATACCATGCCAGTTCCTGTCGGCACTCGGGAGTGTCCGGCAGATAAGGTGGAACAATTACCTGCTCGGGACTTATCCGGTCTGAGCCTTTGCGTCTGAAGGGTCTGTGCGGTTCGCGGGTGCAAAAATACAGGAAAAAGGGCTGATTGTCATCGAGGTCGATAAAAGATTTGCACTGTTCGGCCATGACGGCCGGCGTCCAGCCTTTCAGGTAATACTGAAAATGATAAACCTTTTCCGGAGCTACGTGATATTTTCCTATGGAGGCGGTTCTGTATCCCGCTCTCGAAAGCATGACGGGCAGGCTGTTGATACGGTCGAAACTTTTGAAGTGATGATAGCTGTGCTGCAGGCCGTACATGCCGTTTGCGTGATTGTGCAGGCCCGTGAGGATGACTGACCTGCTGGCACTGCAACTTGCCGAGGTGCAGAATCCATGCGTAAAGCGGGTGCCTGCTTCGGCGAGTTTATCCAGGCCCGGTGTTTTGATTACCTTGTTTCCGTAGCATCCTGCGTCGTTTGTCCCCTGGTCGTCGACAACGTATAAAACGACGTTTCGTCCGGCTCTGCTGTGGTTGGCGCCGGCTTTTGCCAGGCTGGGCGTCGTTACCAGAGCGGTGGTGCCGGCTGCAAAACCTTTGAGAAAATCGCGTCTGCTAAAGGATTGAGGAACCATTTTGTGTGCCTCCTTAAGTGAAAAACAAGACCGTCGGGTGTCCAAAGCTTTTACACAGGGTGATGCTACCATGATTTTCGTTTTTCTGCAAACGGTCGTCAGTTACAATATCAACCAAGGTATAGTTGTTGGCCGGATTTAATTTCCGGAATTTGGTCTGCTTTGGCTTTTACGTCCTCTGCGTCGAGGGCAAAAGTTGGAGCAATTTCAATGGCACAATCCGCTGATCCGTCCTCTTTTGCCGGTACGTTTATGCCAGCCTGCCGTAGCCATGAGGCGGCTCGTTCTTTCATAAGGTTTTCTGCCGTTTCCGGACTGTCGTTTCCTTCAGCATTTTTTACCGGTGCGAATTCCTGCTCGCGCATGGTTTTCAAAATCATGGCATTTTCGGCCAGTGGCAGCGCGTCGAATACGAATGTTTCGAGCTTGACTCCGTTAGTCTCTTCAGGCTCAGCCGGTCGGCCCTTTTCGTCGACGTGCGGGATTTTCTTGACCGCGCGATGCAGAGGCAATGCAATCTTTTTGTAGTTGAGCCGCTCTATAAAGCTGGTGCTGAATACGTGAATTGCGGTGCTGCCGAGTTCGAATAAAAGCGACCCGTCTTCCCTGCGTTTTTTTGCCAGTTCTTCCGGCAGGTCGCTGTATTCGATAACCATTACCTTTCCGTCGACGAGGCAGAAATTGCCCATTTTCTCCATTGGATATGCCTTTGTCAGGGCCTTGGCGGACATTTCAGCCTCATCCAGTGCGTGCAGGCCGATGAACAAAGGGTCGAATATGTGAATGAGCGGATTATCAACCTGGAAGTAGCTGATATATTCGATACCGCGGCTTTTCATGTCATCGAGGGCGCCGCTTTTGAAAAGGGCCTTGATACAGCCGCCATGACCGTCGGGAGAGCGGGCTATGCGGTCCCGTGCCGCCAGCAGGATTTTGCCGTCAAAGGTGAAATTCGGCAGCGTTCCCTGCTCGAAAATGAAAACGTCCTTTTCATCCAGGCCCCAGCAGTGGTTCTTACGGAAACTTTCGCCGACGTCTTCATGGTTCATAGGGCTTGTCATAACGTACCACGGGACCTTAACGCCGTATTTTTGTGAGGCGGCGGCTATCATCTCGGCGAATATCTGAAAGAGCGTTTTGTTTTTTATTGGGCTTATGGGAAAGTCGCCTTTCGGCCCGTCGAAGCCGAGTCTTGTGCCCTGGCCCCCGGCGACTACAAAGGCGGCGACTTTGCCGTCTGAAATCAACTTCCTGCCTAACTGCCTGGCTTTACTGTACTTGCGCTGCTGTTCTGAACCGGCGGGATGAGGCTCGTAGGCCGGCGCAGGCTCAAAATCACCCTTGAGAGCTGCTTTTTCAGAGGAATCAAGCACTTTGGTTACCCATTGGTCTATTTCTGACAAATCCAATTGCTCTATCTGGCCGAGAAGCTTCTTTCTGCCGGCTTCCTCCAAATCGTCCCAGAAGGTTAGAAGGTGCTGCTGATTACGCTTTTTTAGCGTTTTTTTTACGTTCTGAGGGGCATTTTCTGTGCTCATAAGTGCCTTTCCGAGTGAAATTTTTACAAAAATTTTAGCAGCGATGTTTTTTTAATAATTTATGCTTGACAATAACACCAGCCGAATATAAAATAAGGTTAAGGCTGGC
>CAZGGE010000022.1:0-1873 GCA_964524285.1 uncultured Pirellulales bacterium | reverse complement strand
TGGCAGGAATAATAGTTGTATAATATTTCAATAAGCCATCATATTCAATTCAAAATAGTCATATCTTTAAGCCTGCCCGCCGGAAAATTGAAACACGCAGAATGTGCAATAGCTCATTTTGCAGGTGTTTGAAAAAACAAAGCCAATTTGTTTTGAAGGATTTTCCGAGCGTATCAACGTAGTCCGGCTGTTCCCGGGCGTGTTAAATGTAAATCGAGATTCGCAAATGGTACGATTACATGGCGAAAGGCGTATTGTGGAAGGCATTTATGTATAATGCAATATCAAGAAGTTGGGCACGGGAACGACCGGCCTTGCGAATCTCAAAAATTAAAGGAGAAAGAAAATGAAACGTAAGAGAGGTTTTACACTAATTGAGCTGCTGGTGGTAATTGCCATCATCGCTCTGCTGATGAGCATTCTGATGCCTGCTCTGGTGAAGGTCAGGCAGCTTGCTCAGAGGGTGATTTGCGGTACGCAGCTCAAGGGTATCGGCTCAGCGATGGACGTGTACGGCAATGATGGCGACGGCCGCTATCCCAGTGACGTAAATGGCGTAGGCGTAGGCGTAATTACGCCCAATCTGTGGCTTCTGGTCAAGCACGACTATACCACGCCGGCACAATTCATCTGCGGCGGGGACAAGAGTGGAACGGAACTCAAGCTCGTTAATGAACATTGGGCCACTTTACCTGCGGAGTTCTCAGATGAGTTTGACTTTGGTGCAAACCCGGGGGCACACTGCAGTTATTCGTATCACTACCCGTTTACGCCTTATGCCGTTACTCAGTCTACCGACCCAAGGGCGGCGGTTTGCGCAGACCGAAACCCATTCCTCACCTCAGATCCCAACTACATCGCGCCGCCGGATGGTACTAAGGACCAAATTGAGTCAGGTAATTGCTTCGCCCACCAGAGACAGGGTCAGAACGTTCTGTTCAGTGACGGCCATGTCAAGTTCGAGCACAATCCTTCGTGCGGCATCAACGACGATAATATCTACACACCATGGGATGGTAGCGGTAATATAACAACAGGAAACACGACTGTGACTCTGCCAAGCATTCCTCTTGAAAGAGATAAGGACTCAGTGTTGCTTAATGACAATCCGTCGTAAGTAACGTAATGTTGTTATGGTCTACAGCGGTCTTGTGAAAAACCTCACGAGACCGCTTTTTTGTTGTACAAGCCTCAGGAAAATGTACGAGGCTGTAAAAACTTTGAGTTGACAAAAAAACCGGCATTTTTTTGCACAGACAAGGCGGGTCATTCGTCTACCTTAATGGCGACTACGGGAGCTGTTATTGAATCAGCAAACAGACCAAAAGCTGGCTTCGGCGTCGAAGAGAGGCGACAAATCGGCCTATGCCATTCTGGTTAACAGATATTACAGGCGTGTGTTTGCAGTGTGCCTCGGGATTGTTGGAAATGTACATGACGCCGAAGACGTCGCACAGGATACGATGCTCAAAGGATTCGTGAAGATAAGCCGGCTGCGTGAAAAAAAGAATTTCGGCCCGTGGATACTGCGAATCGCCAAAAACCTGTGCATAGACCGGCTGAGAAGGAAACAGCACGTTAAAACAATACTGGCCGGCAGAAGAGCACAAAACTTTGCGCGTAGTCGGGAGTACCCGGATTTGCATTACGGAATAAGACAGCTTCCGCAGGAGCTGAGAGTACCTCTTGTTATGTATTATTTCGACGGTAAAAACACTAAAAATATCGCAGAGATGCTGGATATATCGCGTTCGGGAGTTTGCATAAAATTGAGGGAAGCTCGCAGGCAGTTACATGAATTATTGACCGGGGAGTCTGAAAATGAGCAGCGCCAAGAAAGCTGATGTGGGCAAGCTGGACAATCCAGTCTGGG
>CAZGGE010000021.1:0-27817 GCA_964524285.1 uncultured Pirellulales bacterium | reverse complement strand
CCCCTTGAAAATAAAGGACTTACAACAGATTTACATCACAACTCGGAACTCAGGTGATTGGCAGGGGGATTTGAAGGTTGTTGATGGATGGGGGGATGTTTCATCAGCGCTGCCGTCGGTTTGATGGTGTTTTAGACGGGTGCTGATTTGCAACTTTGTTTGCGTCAGGTCGGAAACAGGTTGAGCTTTTCAGGAGTTGACTTTTTGTTTCAGGTTCTGATAGCCGAAGTGGCACATAAGGTGGTCGAGTATGATAATTGCGGCATAGTTTTCGGCGACCGGCCAGATTCTTCCTGTGATGGTGGCGTCTCTTCTGGTAATGGCGGCAAGCTGTTTGTTTTCGAGCGTGTATTTGTCTATTGTTTTTTGAGGTTTGTCAATTGTGGGTGTGGGTTTCACGGCGAGCCTTACAATGATTGGCTGGCCTGTGGAGAGTCCTCCGGTAATTCCGCCGGCGTTGTTTGATTCGAATTTGACCTTCCCTTTTTCTGCTGAGATTTGGTCATTACATTGTGAGCCTGTCATGTCTTTGACTGCGAGACCTGCTCCGATTTCGACGGCTTTTACCGCCCCGATGCCGGTCATTGTTCCGAGCTGGGCGTCGAGTTTGTCAAAGGCGGGTTCACCGAGGCCTGCGGGGCACCCTGTTATGATTATCTCCACCACACCGCCGACGGAGTTACCTGTTGCTGAAATTTTGTTGGACGCTTCTACCATTTCCTGAGCTGCATCAATTTCAGGAGTGTTCAATATGTGGTGAACGCCGTATTTTTGCTTGATTTCGTCGGGGATAATTTTCGGTGTTTTATTGCGGATATCGTCGATTTGGCCTTCAATTTCAGCAAGGACCTTTGTTTTTTCGAGGAATCTCATTTGCATATTGATTCGGTCTTTGACGTACACTTCCTGATAGAATGGGTCGTAATCACAGCGCATTTTCTTGTATTTTTCGGTATATTCAAATGCCTGTTGATGTGGAACGTCCGGGCAGCGTACTCCTGCCAGTTCTTTGACGTATGAGAAGATTTCTATACCACAGGCTTTCAGTATTTTTTTGGCGACAGCCCCTGCTGCTACGATGGTGGAGGTGTATCTTCCGCTGAAAAATCCGGCTCCGATGGCATCGTCGTCCGGGCCGTATTTTAGGAATGAAGCATAAGATGCGTGGCCGGGTCTTGGGGTGCGGTTTGTGTCCTGATATTGTTTTATGTGAATAAAGTGGCGGTCGAGGTTTGGTATCAGGATTGCCAGGGGAGTTCCATTTGTATGGTTTTTGTTTTTTGCGTTCTGTACAGTGTCTTCAACGTTGAGCCCGCTGTAAATTATTGGCAGGTCAGGTTCTTTTCTCGGGCTTGAGAGTTCATCTGCACCGGGTTTTCTGAGCAGCAGGTCGGCGTAAATTTGCTGTTCGTTGATGGTCATACCGGGTGGGTGACCCTGTATTATAATTGATAGACCTTCCTGATATGAGCCGCCTGCTACTGTAACCTGGAACATTCTTCCTGTGTGGCATCCAATCATGTTTTTAATCCTCCCTTTAGAGTTGTTTTATTTTCTGATTTTCCCGGCTGGTTTGCCGGTCTTTGTTGCGTTATTCCTGAGAAAACTGCAAATTTCCGCCGATTTTTTTCATGAGTTCTACAAATTTTGGGAAAGTAACGTTGACAGCTTCAGCGGAGTCAATAGTCGACTCATCCTCAAGTGCCATGGCTGCGACGGCCAGGGCCATAACAATCCTATGGTCGCCCCAGCCGCTAAGTTGAGCAGCTTTGGGCGAACTGGGGTGTATTATAAGGCCGTCGGGAAATTCTTCAACATGAACTGCCATTTTTTTCAGTTCGGTTGCAATGGCTTTTATCCGGTCGGTTTCTTTTTGTCTTGCCTGAGGCACGTTGTTTATAATTGTGGTCCCTTTTGCGAATGCTGCGGTAACGGCGATTGCAGGCAGGGCATCGGGGGTCTGATTCATATCGATTTCAGTGCCTTTCAATGGTGCGGCTTTTACGGTAACGTAGTCCGGCTTGATATTGATGTCTGCACCCATTTTTTTAAGGTATTTGACGACGGCTCTGTCGGGCTGGCTGTCGTTGAAATCAAGCCCGTGTAAGTTTATCTCATCTGCAAGCAGTGCCCCTGCACAGAGAAAGAATGTTGCGCTGGAAAAGTCGGCGGGTATTGTTTGGTCAAAGGGCTGGTATTTCTGCGAGCCTTTTATGTGAAAATTTTGTAAGCGTTCGTTTGTGTATTGGATTTTTTGCCTGTCAAGCCAGTCAAGGGTCAAGCGGACGTAGCCGGGTTCATTGAGAGTGGTAACATCGATTTGGGTATCGTTTTGAGCGAGTGGGGTGCAGAGCAACAGGCTGGACAGGTACTGGCTTGTGGTAGCTGCAATGGAGGTTTTTCCGCCCTTTATTTGTCCTGAGACGGTTACCGGTGGTCTATCGTTGTTTTTTATGCTTTTGCAGTTTGCTCCGAGTGAGTTGAGTGCATCAATGAGCGGGCCGACGGAGCGGGAGCGGATTTGTTCATCGCCGGTGAAGGTGAATGTTTTGTCGGCTGATGCAAGCGATGCGGAGCCGATTGCGATTCGCAGTGTTGTGCCGGAGTTGAGGACATCGATAGTGTGGTCGGGAACTGAGATATTTCCTGCGTTACCGATTATTGTCCAGCAGTCGGAGTCGCTGATGTCGATTTGTGCTCCGAGGTCTTTATAGCAATTGACTGCGGCGTTCGTATCGTTGGAAAGCAGTGGTTTTCGTATGCAGCTTTGGCCTTCGGCGAGCGAGGCGATTGCGACTGCACGGATGGTGTGTGATTTCGAAGGAGGCATATCGACGCTGCCTGCGAGTCTGGATTTTGATACTGTAATTCTCATGGTCTATTTTTCGGCGAAAGAGATGTTTTCGGCCTGAAGTTTTTATCAGAAACCGGCTTGAATTAAAAGTGTCTGTTTTGATATCTGCCGATTAGATATCGCCAAGATTCATCTTTTTGAACCACCATTTGAGATATTCTTCGGGTGGATCTTTGTGTGGGTCAATTCCTCTCATTTGCCAGTCGTCTGCGTATTTTTCATTTCTTCTTTTCATAAGTGCTTCGGGTCGGTCTTCGCCGAGTTCGGGCAGGTCGGTGTTTTTGTCATTTTTTTCGGCCCAGTTGTCGAGGGTTTTGCGCATGGATTTCAGGATATCCTGGTTTGCAGGGTGCGTTGCAAGGTTGTGTATTTCGTGCGGGTCGTTACGCAGGTCGTAGAGTTCTTCTGGATCCTTGTATCGTGCCATGAAGCGTTCCTGCGGAGGGGTGAGTTTGTTTTGATTTTTGAGGACTTTCATAAGTGTGAGAACGGGATAGAAGCATTCCTTGTAGTGTCCGAACTGGGTATAGGGTTTTTCGGGATGGTAGTTTCTGATGTATTTGTGTGTTTTTGTGCGTACGCATCTGATTCTGTCGTAGACGCCGTCGCAGCGGTCTCGTGCGGCGATGATGTGTGTGCGATTGTGAGATTTATCGAGGAGGCTTTTTCCGTGCATGTATTCGGGCGGCTTGATTCCCGCGATTTGCATTGCGGTAGGGCCGAGGTCGATGGCACTGACGAGCTGGTCGGATGTAGCGGGGCGGTTGACGTGAGAAGGCCATTTGATAATAAGAGGTATGTGAATTCCTCCATCGTATAAGAATTGTTTGCCGCGAACGTGAGGTCGGCCGTGGTCGCCGAAAAAGAAGATGACGGTGTTTTCATCGAGGCCGTCGTCCTGAAGTCGCTTTAATACAAGGCCAACCTTGTGGTCAAGGACCTGGACGGTTTCGAGATAATTTGCCCAGTCGCGGCGAGTGAGTGGGTGGTCGGGGTAGTATGGCGGGAGGTTTACGTTTTTGGGGTCGATGGGATTTTGGGGGTCTTTTTCGAAGGTTCGGTGGGGTTCCTTGAATCCGACGATGGAGAAGAAAGGCTGGCCCGGCTTTCGCTGTTTCCAGTTAGTGCCGTCAAAAGGATTTTTGACATTGAAGTTGAAGTCAGTTTTGCCGGGCTTGTTGCCTCGGCCATATCGGCAGTTGGAAGTAAAGTATCCTGCATCGCGGAAGTATTCGGTTATGACTTTTACTGGTTTGGGCAGTGTGTAGTTGTCGAAGCGATGACTTCTGTGGTGATGTGCACCGATGGCGGTCTGGTACATTGCGGTCATGAAAGCAGAGCGGCTTGGTGAGCAGACAGGCGAGGTGGTGAAGGCGTTTTTGTAGAGTGTGCCCTGAGCGGTGAGTTTGTCGATGTTTGGTGTTTTTACCAGTTTATGGCCGTAGCAGGCAAGGTCGGGCGAGAGGTCTTCTGCAACGAGCCAAAGGATGTTTAGAGGTTTTTTGGAAGCGGCGAAGGCTTCAGGGCTGATATGTTTTGCGGCGGCGATTGCTCCAGCGGCGGCTGAAGTTTTAAGGAATGTTCTTCGATTCATTTCTAATTCCCATCTGTAAAAATTGCTCGGTTGTGATTTGTTTTAAGACGTATACGAAAGAAGTTTATTTTACAAAGAAGTTGGTTCGAGGTTAATTATTTTTTGGTCTGGATTGTTATTGCTTTGGAGGTTTTTGAAAGTTAGTTTTGTTTACTTATGAGGAAATCGGCAGGAAAAGAAAGGGGTTTGTGTGCATGGTGGGCAGATTTCATTGCCGCATCGTTGTGTGTGGTTTTATTGCATTGCGGAACTGTATCGGGAGAGGAATTGCCGGAGCTTAAGCCGGTGGATATGTCGAAGCTGAAACCCGGCGATTTTGCTGATGAAGAACTATCGCTGGTTTATTATCTGAAACATTTGCATCGGCTTACAAACAGCATCGTGGACGAAGGCGAGAACCGTGGTTTTATTAATATTCACGTTTACCGGCGAAGGCTTTATCCGCTTAATGTTCGTGTGTGTGATAATGTATTGAGCTTTGCACATTTTTATACGACGGACAGACCGTGGAACCCCTATTATGGTGATGCGGGACTGCGTAAGTGTATTGAGGCATCTTTGGAATATTGGTGCAGGATTTACGGTTCGAGGCCTTTGATGACGAGCAAATTCATGGGGGAAACGCTGGTGAGGATTGCGGAGGCGAAAGACAGAACGCCGGTAGATGATACAATTTATGAAAAGGCCGTGGAGACGCACAGGCATTTATTGTTGAAGATGCTGGGCAGCGAGAAGCAGTTTCTTCAATGGCGACGTACGACGAACCCTTATTCCTGTGTCTGGGGCGGGGCGGCGGCATTGCTTAAGCTCAAGGATGATAAGCAGTTAGAGTCGTTGTTTCGAAGGCGATTGGAAGAAAGTATGCAGATTTATCAAAGTCCCGCAGGTTATTTTTATGAGAAGAACGGACCTGACTGGATTTACGATATGGTAACTCACCACAGTAGTTTGCAGATGGGGTGGGAGTATCTTAATGGGACAGATTTGGGTGAGTATTTTGAGCAGAAGCTGAGGCGCTGGTACCAGTGGCTTAGTTATAATGCCGTATTGGAACCTGACGGGACGTGCTTTTTTCTGAACCGAGCGGTGGAGACAAGGTGCAGGAAAGCTATGTTAACGCGTATGCTCTATTCGTATGCGAAAGCGATTGAGCAGTCCTGGGCGTTTTGTTTGAGTGAGGAGGAAGCGGCGGAGCGGTACAGGCGGCAGCGGCGTCGTCTGGAGGAAAAGTGGCCCCGGCTGCCGGATTTAAGGGTAGGGTATTTTCACGCGTATTCGCCTTATGAGTTTCTCCATCGTGGCAGCCGCTGGTATCCGACGGAGGCGGAGCGTGCAGAGGCGGTCAGCAGGTTGCCGTATATAGCGAGAGAAAAGTTTATTCATCAGCGTGTTGACGGGCGTGTTCGGGCTGTATTTACATACATTCGGCTACCGGGTTATTATGCGGCTTTTAATTCCGGAGTGCAGGTTAGTAAGCAACAGCGGCTGGGGTTGGGGCTGCTTTGGACCAGAGAGACGGGTGCTGTAGTACAATCGCAGACGGATTCAACTGTGGCAGCGTGGGGAACGAAAGCGGATAAATCGGGGAATGTGTATGAGGCGGGGGATGTGGAGGCGAAATTTTTTCTGGATGGGAAGGAATATTTGCCACAAATTGGAAATCGCAATTTATCAGTGGGGGATAAGTTGCCCAAGATTGTTTACGATTTGGGTCAGCGGGGGCGGAAGGTAGTGAGATTTGCGGAAGATTTTGTGGAGGTTGAGGTTAAGCACGGAGGCGATTTTTGGGAATTTATTCCGATTTTAAGAGCAGATGGAGAGTCTTTGAAGATTGCGGGCAAGCGTGCGGAGCTGAACAACAGGGGCGGTAAGTTTTTTGTGGAGTGGACGGGAGCAGAGGGGGCCGAGCTTTTAGATACGGAGTTCGAGGGCGACAGAACGGTTCTTGAGGAGGTTGAAGGGCCGGCATTTTTGTACCGGATACCCTGGCCCAGTCCGGGGCGGAGTCATAAGGATGTAATAACGGTTCGGCTGCGTGGTACTGGAGGGTTGAAGTATCGGATGTTCTTCGGTGAATAAGAGGTTGGCCGCCTAAGGTTGTCAGGGTAATTATTTAGTTTTGTTTGTTTTTGCTGATTCGCCGAGCCTGGATTGGTTCAAAAACAGGTTGAGGTCGTTTGAGTCGATAGAGCCGCTGTCATCGAGGTCTCCGAATTGGTAGGAGTTGGGGGATTTCAGTATTGTCAGCCAGTTATCTATGAGTTTTACTACGTCATCGTTGTCAATAGTGCCGTCGGCGTTGAGGTCATAGTAACTGAGGTGTTTTTCAACAGGTTTTTGTTTTACGTCCCATGCGACGGCATAAAGTTGTTTTTTGGGGATTGTCTCGAGGTTCTGGTTACGGCTGTATGAAACGACGATTCGGTATGTATCGTAGGCAGGGTCTGTGGGGCAGTGTATGTGCTCAACATTGTCGACGGGGCTGTCGCTGTAGTCAAGCAGGTATGTGTTGTCGGGATTTTGAGGGTCGACTGCGTAAAGGCCGACTGTGAGGTTCTTGTCTTTGTGGGGCAGTGGTTCGAAGGGATACTGTGGTTGGTAGTTTTTGTTCCAGGTTACAGTTGCGTCGATGTATTTATCATTTGGGTCTTCGATGGAGAATTCATAGAAGTTGTGTAAGGGTGGTTTTTTGGTGATGTAATTGAGGTCCCAGCCGATGTGATAGGCGTAACCCGGTTCGCCGGGGCCGGCGAGGAGGGTTTTGTATGCCTGTATCGAGTCGAGCATTCCGGCACCCTGGATGTAGTCGAGCGGTACGTTATGGTCGTCGTCTTTTTGTAATTTTCCTTTGTGCCAGTAGGGTAGTTTTTCGGCGGAGTTGAGTAATATTGCTTTTATTGCACAGTTTTTCCCTTCGGGCAGGAGCAGGAGTTTGTAGTTGGGGTCGGTTTTCGCTTTTTGGATGAGCAGTGCGGCGGTACCGGCGACGACCGGGGTTGAAAAGCTCGACCAGTTACCTGTTGGTTTATATTTGTTTGTGCCGTTTGCATCTGCAGCGAGGCAGTTTCCGGGGGCGATGATGTCCGGTTTACATCTTCCGTCGTCGGTTGGTCCGAGGGTGGAGTGCTCCGGCTGAGCCAGGGCGAAGTTTGCAAGATTTTTTGCGAGGTCCGCTGTTTTTAGAGAATCGACGACCCCGACGCCGATGGCATTTGCACCCGCGGCGGGATACAGGGGTGGGTCTGCGGCATCTGAGCCGTTTCCTATGGCAGCTATGACTACAAGTCCGTGGTGTTGCGCCATGGAGTCGAAACCTTTTGTCCACCACTCCTGGAGTTGTGTGCCAAAGCTTGCTGTGATAATGTCTGCTTCGGGGGGAGTATTGGGAAAGATGTTTTCGATTACGAAGTGCCAGAATTCATGGACTTCTGCTTGCGCTAGTGGTGTTGCCCCTTTGTAGTGAAAGTAGCCGATACCGGGGTTATATGCGTTTGGGTCGTTTCCGAGCAGGACGGAACAAATGGCGGTAGAGTGGGGCGAGATTCCGGAGGCTGCGAGGTTGCGGTCATGGAATTTTATACCGACATTGGCAAAAGCATTGTGGTTGATATTGGGGCGATAGTCGTTTTGAGGCTGGCCTTCGATATATGTGAGGCTTCTTGCGACTATCGCGTATTTTACGGAGAGGCCTGTTAGATTCGGGTCGAATTCTGTAAGGTCGTACAGGCCGGTATAATTGAAGGCCTGTGGATGGATAATTGGAGTCTGGGGATTGCCGGCAAACGCAGAGGCGGCGGCAATAATGGCCATTGCCGAAGTTACGAATATAGTTTTTTTTGCAGCAGTCATCATCCTCAGGCTCCGTGCCGCCATCGTTTTACGCGATAAGAAACAGGCATCCTCACGTGTGCATTTGTTACCCCCGGTTCAGTTCATGCCTGTTTATTTTCAGTATTATAGCAGAAGGGCAGGGTATTTTCAAGTACAATATGTCGAATTGAAGATTACTGAGGGAACATATATTTTGTGGTGGTGGAAAAGTTTACAGGTTTATTGTATATGTGGGTTTTTTGGATTATGATGTTGTTGTCAGGCTTGTTATTGATTTTTTCCGGTGGATTATCGGATTATTCGAAAGAACCGAATGTTTAGCTTTGTTGCAGAAAATCCGGCGTGGCACCTGGTGGTTGCGGCGGTTTTGTTTTTTTGTATTTTGTTTGGAGTTTGTTTTGGTGAGCAACTGGTTAGGGGGGCTTCTTATGTGGTGATTTCGCCTGAAGAGCCGGTGATACTGATGGTTTATCCGCGGCATTTCAAAAACAGGGTCTGGGTGCCCCCGAACGATGTGGTTGATGATATTTTTGCAAAGGTGCTGGTTCTAAAGGTCGGCGGAGAGCGTGTTTTGATAATGAGTCTGGATTTGTGTTTTACCACTTGTCTTCCGCCCGGCAGTGTATGTGGTGGAAGTTTGGGGCTCCGGGAGCAGCGATGAATGGCTATTGTGTATACTGAAAGGTGAGAATGTATGAAGGTGGTTCTGACCAGAGAGCGGCTTGAGCGGATAATCGAGGAGCTTGTAGATAAAATTAAGGATTCGGTTGGTAGAGATGTGGAGCTCGCTGTGATTGGTATACGAAGCAGGGGGGAAGTACTTGCCGGACGTTTGTCGCGGAGGTTGGCTGAGGTTTTACAAAAAGATGTAGATGTGGGTACGCTGGATATAACTCTTTATCGTGATGATTTGAACCTGCCGCAGGGTGGGAGACAGCCGGAGGTGCGTACGACGGAGATCGGTTTCAGTATAGACGACAAGATTATTGTCCTTGCGGATGATGTTTTGCATACGGGTCGTTCTGCGCGTGCGGCGATGGACGCTCTGGTGGATTTGGGCAGGCCGATGGAGATGCGACTTGCGGTGCTGGTGGAGCGAGCTGGCAGGGAGCTTCCTATTCAGGCGGATTACGTCGGTTACGAGGCGAAAGTGGAGGAGAACGAGGTGGTGCAAGTGCGTTTCAAGGAATCGGACGGTTCGGATGAGGTTGTAATAGAAAAGAGGCGGTAGAAGGTAGCAGGTTCTATGGACATGGAGGCAGTTGAGCAGTGATGGCGATATTGAGGAAGCATAAGCAGTACAATTGGCGTCGGAAGCATCTGGTAGGGCTGCGGGACCTGGATTCGCAGGAGCTTATTTATATACTGGAGACGGCGAAGGGTTTCGAGCAGATAAGCAAGCGAGCGGTGAAGAAGGCGCCGCCTTTGCGTGGTAAGCTGGTGGTGAATCTGTTTTTCGAGGATAGTACCCGAACGCGGAACAGTTTCAAGCTGGCGGCAAGCAGATTGAGTGCGGACGTTATAGAGTTTACGAAGAAGAGCAGTTCGGTGAGCAAGGGAGAAACGCTGCTCGATACGGTACGAAATATGGAGGCGATGGGGATTGATATTGCCGTGGTCAGGCACAGTGCGGCGGGAGCGGCGAAGTTTTTGAGCAGGAGCATAGATGCGTGCGTGGTGAATGCTGGGGACGGGTATTGCGAGCACCCGACGCAGGGGTTATTGGATGTTTACACGATATACAAGTTGCGTGGCAGCCTGAAGGGTTTGAAGGTGGCGATAGTGGGGGACATTGCTCACTCCCGTGTTGCGCGGAGCGATATATGGGGTATGACGAAGCTCGGAGCCCAGGTAACGCTGGTGGGGCCGCCGACGTTGATGCCGGCACAGGTCGACAAGCTGCCCGTGGAGGTGAGCTATTCGCTGGATGAGGTGATAGAGGAGATGGACGTGATAAACATGCTGCGGATTCAGTTCGAGCGACTTGGTGGAAATCCTTTTCCTTCGGTGCGGGAGTATTCTCATTATTTTGGATTGACCGTAGAGAGAATGAGACGGGCCAAGTCTGATATTATTGTGATGCATCCCGGGCCGATTAATCGTGGGCTGGAGATGGAAAGTGAAGTGGCGGACGGTGAGAACAGTGTGATTCTTGAACAGGTGTCGAACGGGCTGGCGGTTCGTATGGCGGTGTTGTTTCTTGTAAACCAGGCAAGCGCACAATGGGCCAGGGCGTAGCTATGAGCGGTGAAATATTAATAAAAAACGGACATGTGGTAGACCCTGCAAACGGGATTGACGGTAATTACGATGTTTTAATTGTCGATGGAAAGGTGGCAAAGGTTGGAAGGGTAAGCGGGAACGTGGAAAATGTTATCGACGCAGGCGGTAAGATTGTAACACCGGGGCTGATTGACATGCACGTTCATTTTCGGGAGCCGGGGGATGAGGAGGAGGAGACGATAAAGAGCGGTGCGGAGGCGGCGGTTGCGGCGGGTTTTACGTCTGTGGTGTGCATGCCTAATACAAAGCCGACCATAGAGAATGAAACGGACGTGGAGTATATACACCGGAAGGGAAGGCAGGCACGGAAGACGCATATTTATACTATGGGAGCAATAACTAAGGGAAGGCAGGGTGTTGAGCTTGCTGAGATGGGTTTCATGGCGGATGCGGGTGCCGTAGGCTTTACCGACGACGGCAGTGGTGTACAAGACCCCTCCGTTATGCTGCGGGCTTTGAAATATGCCGGGATGTTTAAGGTAGTTGTAGCACAGCATTGCGAGGATAACAGCTTTGCGGGTGATGGGGTTATGAATGCGGGTTATTATTCGACAATACTTGGTTTGCCTGGTATGGATTACCTGGCGGAGGAGGCGATGCTGTGGCGAGATTTGCAGCTTGTGAGGAAGGTGAAGGAAAGCGGGGTGCGTTATCATGCACAGCACATATCGACGGCGGGGTCCGTGGAACTTATAAGAGGGGCCAAGGCAGAAGGGTTGTCGGTAACATGTGAGGCTACACCGCATCATCTGCTTTTGACCGAGCAGTATTGTGCGGATTACGATACGAATTATAAGGTTAATCCACCACTTCGAACAAAGCGCGATGTGGAAGCGCTCAGGGAGGCACTGTCGGAAGGTGTTATTGATGCTTTGGTGACGGACCATGCACCGCATTTGAAAAGCGAGAAGGATTTGGAATTTTCGGCTGCTCCTTTCGGGATAGCGAGTCTCGAATGTGCCGTGGGTCTTTACGTGAAGGAGCTTATTGGAGGCGGGGTAGTGGATTGGAGCGGACTTGTCAGCATTTTAACGCATAGGCCGGCCCAGATTGTAGGTGTTGATAAAGGAACATTGAGTGAAGGTAAGCAGGGGGATGTTACAATTATTGACCCGGACGTCGAATATGAAATAGATGCGAGCAAGTTCCGGTCAAAGAGCAGGAATTGTCCTTATAACGGACGGCGAGTAAAGGGAAAGGTCGTCAAGACCATAGTTGCAGGTGAAGTAAGATATTCGGCGGAAGATTGACGGGGATGCCTTTACTTATCGACGGGCACAATTTGCTTTGGGCGGTTCAGGGGGTGGCAGATGATGCGGAAGAAGTCAGCGATGTAAAGCTTTGTTACATCATCGGCAGGTATCTTGTTTTGATTGGCGAAGTTGGTGAGATAGTTTTTGACGGGACTGGTCCGAGGAATAAGAGCAGATTTGAAAATGTCAATATGCTGGAAACTATCTTCTCGGGTATGTTTGCGGATGCAGACAGTGTAATCGAAGACAAGATTAAATTGAGTACTGCTCCCCGTCGGCTGACCGTAGTAAGCAGCGACAGGCGTTTGCGTGATGCCGCCCGGTCGAGAAAGGCCAAATGTTTGAAGTCGGAGGATTTCTGGGAGGAAGTGGTGCGTGAGCTTGGCCGAAAACGAGGCCCCAGGGAGCCTGCGGCAAAGGAATGGGGTTTAAGTGAAGCTGAGACGCAAAAATGGCTGGAATTTTTCGGTATGGATTAATATGAAAAACGACGGAAGATTTAAGTCGATTTTATTGTTTATCCTGTTTCTGTACGTAAGCGGTGTCTTGTGCAAAGCCGGCGAGGATGCGATTGATGTAGGGGGGAGGCTTGAGTTATTCGTGGACAGTTATCTTATTGAGAAAATGCAAGGCTCGGCGAGGTTGAAACTTTTTCATCCGGTGCGCAGGGAGATTGCAATAGTTCACGATGAACCGTGGGAAGGTAGCGGCTGCGGTTATCATACTGTTTTTCGTGAAGCAGATAAGTACCGGATGTACTATAAGGCCTGGGACATTGCTCCTGATGGAAGCGGGGAGAGGCGGATAGTAATTGCATATGCGGAAAGTGAGGACGGTATCCACTGGGTTAAGCCGAATCTGGGACTGGTGGAATTCGAAGGCTCGAAAGAGAACAATATTATTCTTGGTAAGATTGGCAGTTACGGATGCCATGATTTTTCTCCATTTTTGGATGGAAATCCCCGGGCTTCCAATGACCGGCGTTATAAGGCTGTTGGGTATGCACGGGGACTGAGGAAAAAAGGTTTGTTTGGATTCGTTTCTTCAGACGGAATCCATTGGCGTTTGATTAAGGATGGGCTTTTGTTTTCGGATAGTGGGCATGTTTTTGATACGCAAAACATCGCGTTCTGGTCTGATGTAGAGAAGCAATATGTACTTTATTATCGCAAGTGGGTGGGTGACGTTCGCAGTATCGCAAGAGCGGTGTCAAAAGATTTCTTGCATTGGAAAAAGGAGGGAATGCTTGACTTTCAAGGCAGAGGTCCGAGCATGTTTGAGCAGTTTTACACTAATCAGATACGTCCATATTTTAGGGCGCCGCACATTTATATTGGTTTTCCGGCTCGTTACGTCCACAGGCCCTGGATTAGAGCAACGGAGCATCTCGTGGGTATTGAGTTGCGTCGAGAGCGGTCTAAAACGCATCGTCGCTACGGCTCTGCGGTTACGGACTCCGTGCTTATCAGCAGCAGGAACGGCAGATGCTTTAATCGTTGGGACGAGGCTTTTTTGCGTCCCGGCTTGCGTACCAGGCACAACTGGGCGTACGGCGATAACTATATTGCATGGCATGTGGTTGAAACGGAATCGGGTTTCGATGATAAGCCGCGTGAGCTTTCACTTTATGCTACGGAAAGCTACTTCACGGATTCGTGGTCCCGGCTTCGGCGTTATAGTCTTCGTCTGGATGGATTTGGTTCGATACATGCGTCTCGCAGCAGCGGGGCGGTTATTACAAAACCCATTCGTTTTCAAGGTTCGGAGTTGGTATTGAATTTCTCGACATCGGCTGCAGGGAGTATCCGGATGGAGATACAAGATTCTGCCGGCAGAGTGATACCGAGATATAGTTTGAAGGAATGCCTGGATATTTTCGGTGATTCACTTGCTTATTCGGTTGAGTGGCGGCGTGGTAGTGATTTGGGCAGTCTGGAGGGCAATCTGGTGAGGTTGCGGTTTGTTTTACAGGAAGCAGACGTGTACTCGTTTATTTTTAAGGACGCAGCAGAAGGTTAGTCTAAGTGCTGCGGAGGTGGATTGATAAGTGCTGACAGGCAAAAAGATGTGGACTTTGGGGCGGAATTGTCGTAGTGTTGGTGTGATGTCAGGCTATGTGATGCCGTTATAAATGCAATCCTGAGGCAGCGTGCCTTATTTTGGCTTGTTCTTCAAATTATTAGTACTATTACGGGCGGGGAATTAAGTTGCCAGTGCTTTGATAATGTTTATAATCAAGGATTTCCGTGATTTTGGCGGAACTGATGGCTTAAATGTTGTCAGGATTTACATGGTGTGATGAACGGTGTCTCACAGTGGCAGTAGTTATAAGAAAGGAGCAGGTATGAAGGTAGAGCGGAAGTTAAAAATGGCGATGGTTGGTGGAGGGCCTGGGGCATTTATAGGAGACGTTCACCGTAAAGCTGCACAGTTGGACGGCCAGGTGGAATTGGTGGCCGGCGCGTTTGATATTGACCCGAAAAAGTCGAAGCAGATGGGCAGGGAACTCTATCTTGACCCGGCGCGAATTTACGGCACATATCAGGAATTGATAGAGGGGGAGTTAAAGTTGCCCGACGGTGAGCGGGCTGATTTTGTAGCGGTGTGCACACCGAACAACTGGCATTTTCGTATTGCCGGCGATCTCCTAAAAGCCGGTTTCCACGTGATGTGTGAGAAGCCTATGACGCTGGACCTTGCGGAAGCTAAAAAACTGCAGTCTCTGGTAAAGAAGTCCGGCAAGGTTTTCGGTTTGATGCACAACTATACCGGCTATCCGATGGTGAAGCTGGCACGGGACATGGTTCGGAAAAAACATCTCGGCAAGGTGCGAAAGATACGGGTTCAGTATCCGCAGGGCTGGCTTGCAACCGCACTGGAGAAGACCGGCAACATGCAGGCCTCCTGGCGTACCGACCCGAAACAAAGCGGCGGGGCGGGCTGCATGGGTGATATCGGCACCCATGCGGAGAATCTTGCAGAGTATGTAACCGGCCTGAAAATGACGCATATCTGTGCGGATTTGACAAAGTATATTGAAGGGCGGCGCCTTGATGACGATGGCAATTGTCTTGTTCGTTTTGACAGCGGGGCGAAGGGGCTTCTTCATGCGAGCCAGATAAGCATAGGCGAAGAGAACGGTTTGTCCATCTGGGTATATGGAGACAAGCGTAGTCTGGAATGGCATCAGGAGGACCCCAATTATCTTAAGGTTAAGGAACTTGACGGTCCCTTACAGCTCTGGCGTCGCGGTAATGATTATGTCGTCGAGATGAGTCCGGCGGCGGGGCGTGGAACGCGTTTGCCGTTCGGGCATCCGGAGGCGTTTTACGAGGCGTTTGCAAACGTGTATCACAATTTTGCAGATACCGTAAGAGCGGCCATAGCCGGCATAAAGCCGGACAAGCTGGCGCTTGATTTTCCAAACGTGGATGACGGTGTGCGGGGGATGGCGTTTATCGAGACGGTTCTGGAAAGTAACAAGAGCAAGGAAAAGTGGACCAGGATGAACAAGTAAGTACAGGCAGGTATATGTGTTTTTGGTTTGCTCGAAGGAAAGTGCATGGTTTAGTTCGGATTAATTCCGGGTAAGGAGAGGAATAAATGGCGAGACCGGTTACATTGGTTACGGGACAGTGGGCGGATATGCCGCTGAAGGAACTTGCGAAGACGATGGCGGGATTTGGTTATGACGGCCTGGAGCTTTGTTGTTGGGGCGACCATATGGACGCCAACAAGGGGGCGACGGACAAGGGCTACTGCGAGCAGCAATTGAAAATACTCAAGGAGAACAATCTTAAGGTTTTCGCGATAAGTCATCATCTTGCTGGCCAGTTGGTTTGTGATTTAAATAGCGACGAGCGTTCGGATGCTTTTGTGTCTGCCGACTGTGCCGGCGATGCCGAGAAGAAGCGCCAATGGGGCGTGGAGACAATGAAAAACGCGGCGCGGACGGCAAAAAATCTGGGGGTCAAGGTTGTCAACGGTTTTACAGGTTCTTCAATATGGCATTTGCTTTATAGTTTTCCTCCTGTTTCGGACAAGATGATAGATGATGGTTTCAAATATTTTGCGGACATGTGGAATCCTATTCTTGATGTTTTTGACGAATGCGGTGTTCGTTTTGCACTGGAGGTACATCCGACCGAGATTGCATTTGATATAGTAACGGCCAAGCGTGCTTTGGAGGCGGTGGATAATCGTGAGGCGTTCGGTTTTAACTTCGACCCCAGTCATTTGCACTGGCAGATGGTGGACCCGGTGATGTTTATCAAGGAGTTTTCCAACCGGATTTATCACGTTCACGTCAAGGATGCGGGACTCCAGCTTAACGGACGGACCGGAATTCTTGCGTCTCATTTGAATTTCGGCAAGCCCGAACGTGGCTGGGATTTTCGTTCACCCGGTCGCGGCGGGGTGAACTTCGAAGAGATAATGCGGGCGTTGAATCAGATTGGTTACAACGGGCCTCTTTCGGTGGAATGGGAAGATTCGGGCATGGATAGGCTTCATGGAGCGAAGGAGGCATGTGAATTTGTCAAGAAGATGGATTTTGCACCCTCGAAGTTGGCGTTCGATGCGGCTTTCGACGAGAAGTAGTTTTTGAATACCGGAGTTTTTGATGCACAACGATTTCAGGATTGGCAGAAGGCGGTTTTTGAAGAGTTCGGCGGGTTTTGCGGCGGGATCGTTTTTATTGCCTTTCGCGTTATCGTCCTCGGTGTCTGGTAAGTCCGGCTTTGTTTTGCCGAGCGAACGTATCACCATCGGCTGCATTGGATTGGGCGGTCAGGGCACTCGTAACATGAAGGGTTTCCTGGCAAACAAGGACGTTCAGGTGGTTGCGGTTTGCGATGTGGAGACCGGCAGTCGGGAATATGCCGCGTATTTGAAGGGTCGATACCTTGGTCGCGAACCTGCCCGCCGGTTAGCTGAGAGACATTACGGCCAGGAAAAACGAGCAGGGGTTTATTCGGGTTGCGCAGCGTACAAAGATTTTCGTAAACTGCTGGACAGAGATGATATCGATGTGGTGGTGGTTTGTACGCCGGACCACTGGCACGTTCCAATTTCGATTGCGGCGGCGAAGGCGGGTAAGGACATTTACTGTGAGAAGCCTTTGACGCTGACCATTGCGGAGGGGCGGGCGCTCAGTAACGTAGTTAACCGGTACGGGCGTGTATTTCAGACGGGAACGCAGCATCGCTCCGAGGGAATTGTAAGGCGTGCATGTGAACTGGTTCGTAATCGTCGCATAGGTAAGTTGAAACGCATTAGTGTCGAGATACCGCATAATAACATCGAGAATCCTGTGGATTGGCAGGTTATGAACGTGCCAAGTGGATTTGATTATGACATGTGGCTGGGGCCGGCGCCGGTGGCCGCTTATACCAGACTCAGGTGTCACTATGCGTTCAGGTTTATTCTTGATTATTCCGGCGGACAGATAACCAATTTCGGGGCGCATTTTCTGGATATTGCGCAATGGGCAAATGACTGCCAATATAGCGGGCCTGTTGAGGTAGAGGGAACGGGTGAATTTCCGGATGACGGCCTTTTTAATACGGCGACAAAGGTACATTTGAGGTACGGCTACAGCAACGGTGTTGAATTAGTTTGTGATACCGGAGGCGCAAAGGTGCGTTTTGTAGGGAGTGAGGGATGGTTGGAAATTGACTGGAAAGGGGGGGCGCGGTTAAAAGCATTTCCGGAATCGATTATGAAGGAAAAGATTGGACCAAACGAGGTCCATTTGTACGCAAGCTCGGACCATAAGCGGGACTTTCTGGACGCAGTCAAGTCGCGAGGTAATACAATTGCGGATGTTGAGACAGGACATCGTTCTTCGACGGTTTGTCACCTTGGTAATATTGCCATGCGCGTAGGGGGAAAACTGAAATGGTGCCCGGAGAGTGAGAAATTCCTGGACGGAACGGCGGGTAATGAACTGCTGTCGCGAAGTATGCGTGCACCGTGGCATTTGTAGGTTAACGTGGATTGTTATGGAGTAAATTATTATGAAAAGCGGAAAGATTGACCGCAGGCGTTTTTTACGTAACGCAGCCGGCACTGCTTTGGGTGCAATAGGGTTCCCTTATATTGTGAATTCGTCGGCATTGGGTGCGGACGGTGGGGTGGCACCGAGTGAGCGGATAGTGATGGGGTGTGTCGGCCTCGGCGGACAGGGCACTTACAATATGCAGGCGTTTATGGGCATTTCCGGTGTTCAGGTAGTAGCTATTTGTGACGTTGACAACAGGCGAATGTATCCCCGAAACAGGAGAGGGGGCTTATTAAACGCCAAAGATATTGTTAATAAATTCTATTCGAATAAAAAGCCTGCGGGGAGTTACAAAGGCGTAAGTACTTATCGTGATTTCCGAGATTTGCTGCAAAGAGATGATATAGATGCGGTAACGGTATGTACCCCGGACCATTGGCACGGCTTGATATCGGTAGCGGCGGCGGAGGCTGGTAAGGATATTTACTGTGAGAAGCCGCTGGCAAATACAGTGGCGGAAAGCCGGGCCATTGTTGATGCCGTCGACAGATACAAAAGGGTATTGCAGACAGGCAGCCACGAGAGGTCAAACGATAAAGCACGTTTCGCATGTGAGCTGGTGCGTAACGGACGTATCGGTAAGCTGCATACCATCAGGGTGAACATGCCCACCGACCAGAATCATCATCTGCAGGTGATAAATACAAGTATGTGTCCTGATGCAATGCCTGTACCTGATGGATTTGATTATGATATGTGGCTCGGTCATACTCCAAAGTTTCCTTATACTGAATTGCGTTCTCATTTCTGGTGGCGTTTTATACTGGAGTACGGCGGAGGTGAGATGACCGACCGTGGTGCTCACATTATTGACCTGGGCCAGTTGGGCAACGACACGGATGATACCGGCCCGGTTGAATTGTCGGCTCGTGGGTGGGAAAACGAAAACGGAATATTCGATTCATTTATGAAATTTGAGTTTGAGTGCAGGTATGCCGACGGCGTAAGGCTGATTGGTCAAAGCGCTGCGACGCGTGGAGTAAAATTTGAAGGAACGGACGGTTGGGTATTCATTCACATTCACGGCGGGCATCTCGAAGCGGAGCCGGCATCGCTTCTTCGTGAGAAGATTGGCGTAGGTGAGGTCCATCTTGGACGTAGTCCCGGCCACCATCAGGATTTTATCGAGTCGGTTAAAACCCGGCGGCAACCAATGGCATCGGCAATGATAGGCCATCGCACTGCGACTATCTGTCATTTACTTAATATTGGAATGCAGATGGGCGTGCCGCTCAAGTGGGACCCTGAAGCTGAGCAAATTACGAACGACGCGGAAGCAAATCGAATGTTGTCTCGTCCAATGCGTAGTCCGTGGCATTTGTAGTTTTAACAAAAAAGGAGCTGTAACAAGAAAACAAGAAGACTTTTTTACAGGAGAATAAGAAATGGTTACGAAGGCAAGAACGACTATGGTATGGCTGATGCTTGTTATTATTGGCTTGGGCGGGTTTTGTTCAGTCGAGGCAGGACAAAATCTGTGCGATGAGCAAGGCTGGCAATTAGGGATGTGTGCTTACAGTCTTAGAAAGTTCACTTTTTTCGAAGCTGTTGATAAGACTTCGGAGCTGGGTCTTAATTATATTGAAAGTTTCGACTGGCAGCGCGTGAGCAGCGATATATCGGTAAATATGAATCATCATCTCCCCGACGATGTAATCGGCAAGATTAAAGACAAGCTGGACTCGGCCGGAGTCAAGCTGGTTAGTCATTATTATGGAGCTTTGCCGGCTGACGAGGCTGAATGCCGAAAGATTTTTGCGTGGGCTAAGAAGATGGGCCTGCGCAACTTCACCTCGGAACCAAAGCCTGAAGCGTTCGATACTATTGAAAAATGCTGCAAAGAGTATGGCATAACGGTTTCAATCCATAACCACCCCAAGGGTCATTCGCGTTACTGGCATCCCGACAAGGTGACGGAGGTCTGCCGGGGCAGAAGTGATTTGATAGGTGCCTGCGGTGATGCGGGCCACTGGCAGCGTTCGGGGATTAAGCCTGCCGAGGCGGTTAAGATACTTGATGACCGGCTGATTTGTATGCACATGAAGGATATTAATAAGTTTGGTGGAGGCGGCCACGACGTTCCGTGGGGCAAGGGTAAAGGGGAGCTTGATTTCATGCTTGCCGAGCTTAGCAAGCAGAATTTCGAAGGTCTGTTTCTGATTGAATACGAGCATCATTCGGAAAATCCAATGCCGGAGATTAGGCAGTGTGTTTCGTGGTTCGGAAGGATGTCTCGTGCTCTGGAGCCTGCAGGTTCGCCGGGTGCAACAGGTGCTGAAGTTGATATGCAGGAAATCGACAGGCTTCTGGAGAAGATATCGGAATATAAGTATGGTAAAAGTCGGGAGCCGGTAACCGAATTAACGGACATAATACGTGATTCCTATGACAGCCCGGAAGCGCTGCGGAAGATTGAGGCACGGCTGGTGGAGTTTCTGCAATCGGACGCCACGCTTGACTCGAAACAGAAGATATGCAGGCGTCTTAGTATAATTGGAACGGAACAATCCGCTGAAGTACTCGGTGATATGCTGACAAAGCCGGCGACCTCTGATATGGCACGTTACGCCCTTGAAAGAATACCGGGAGAGAAAATTGATAAGGTGCTTCGTGCCGCCCTTGAAAATACTGCGGGCAAAGTGAGGGTTGGTATCATCAATACGATCGGCGAGCGGCGGGACGAGAAAGCAGTCGATGAGCTTGCCAAAGAGGCCAAGTCCCAGGACCCGATGGTCAGCACCGCCGCAATGGTGGCTTTGGGAAAGATTGGCGGTGAACGGGCGGCACGGATTCTGGATGATGTGAAATCGCATGTCAGGCCAAAAGAACATCGAGTATGGGCGGATGCCTATTTGATGTGTGCGGATTCGCTTCTGCCCGGCGGCAAAAAGGATGAGGCCGGGGATATTTACCAACAGCTTTATTCGGAGGATGAGCCTTTGCCTATTCGCATTGCGGCGTTGCGTGGATTGATGCATGTGGAAGGTTCGGATGAAGCGGTTAAGCTGATTTCTGAAGTTTTGAAGGATGACAGCAGGCAGATGCGAAGCGCTGCAATATCGCTTTCCAAGGACATCCGTGGGAAAGCTATGACAAATTCACTGGCGGGTGTTTTTGGTGAGCTTTCAGCAGATAAGAAAGTGCAGTTACTTGCGGCACTTGGAAGACGCGGGGACAAGGCGGCACTGAGCACAGTAAAGCAGGCGACCAATAGTAAGGAAGAGCGGGTACGTATAGCGGCGATAGAAGCCCTTTCGATGCTTGGTGACGGCTCAACAGTAGAACTTCTTGCTAATCTTGCGGCATCAAAGAGCGGAGACGAGCAGGAGGCGGCAAGAGAGGCCTTGTATCGTTTGCGTGGTTATGATGTTAATCAGAAGATACTTTCGAGCATTAAGTCTTCAAGCGATGATGTGAAGATTGAGCTTATCCGCAGTGTCGGAAAACGTAACATGACCGAAGGTGCTGACGAACTTCTTGCGACGGCAAAGTCATCTGGTGCAACAGTGCAACGAGAGTCGCTGCGGGTGCTGCGTGAAGTGGGTGGAAAGGCACAGATAGAGAAACTCGCGCAAATGCTGGTCGACGCCGACGATGAAAGGCAGTTGAAGGCGGTGGAAGGGACGCTGGTCGCGATATCATTGAAGTCAGATGCAACCGAGGCCGGAACACAGGCGATTCGAAGCCGCCTGGATTCGGTAGAAGATACCGCTGTCAAGTGCTCGATGCTCCGCGTGCTGGGTAAGCTGGGAGAGGATGATGCAATTGGCGTAATAAAGAACGCTTTGGATTCGGATGACGCCGAAATTAAGGACACCGCGATTCGGGTTCTGGCGGAATGGCCCAATGCAACTCCGGCGGAAACGGTGATAAAACTTGCCAAGGATGCTCCAAAGCAGACGCAGCGATTGCTTGCGCTTCGGGGTTATATACGTATGATTGGCCTGGCGGCCCAGGAGAAGTCTCGTGATGAGGTAACGAAGATGTATAAGGCTGCTTTGGATGTTGCTGAGCGTCCGGCTGAACAGAAACAGGTGTTGGCTGTAATGTCGAAACATCCGACGGTTGGTGCGCTTGAGCTTGTTGAGCCTTACCTTGATGACGATGAAATCAAGCAGGAAGCAAAGATTACTTACATGGCGGTTGCGACGGCGGTGAAGTCTGAGCATCCTGATGAGGCAAAAGCGGCGTACAGAAAGATTCAGGGTGTTAAGGAAACCGGCCCTATCGTGGTTAAGCGCGGCGGCGAGACGGTTGCAAGCGTCCTCAGAGGAGAGATTTCGGCCCCGATGGAAATAAGCGCAGACGATAAGGGTGTGTTCTATATCGTAGTACCTAATGGTGCGCAGCCCCCCGCGGAAGGCGACGCAGGTCTGGCGGTGTATGATTTTACCGCGGCAGATAGCGGAACGCTCTCTCTTGAGTTTTACGTCAATTGTCCTTCCGGTCAGGATGATTCGTGGTTTATTAAACTTGACGGTACTAACTACGAGGCCTGGAACGGATTAGTTACCGAAGGCAAATGGGAATGGAAGCAGTATCCAAAGGAATATGAAGTTAAAAAAGGTAAATGTATGCTCACTATCAAGCATCGCGAAGACGGCGCGAAGATGAGCAAGATAAAGTTCAAGCTGGAATAGTATCAGGAGAAACATTATTACTAAGGAACAAGGTAACGTTGGCAATAAAAGCAGCCGCAGGTCCGGCAGACGTGCGTTTTTGAAAGGTGCGGCGGGCTTGGCGGGAGCGTTTGCAATAGTTCCCAGCCGCGTACTCGGGGGCAAAGGAAATACACCTCCCAGCGAAAAACTTAACATAGCGGGTGTAGGCATTGGGGGGATGGGCAGAAGAAATGTTCACGCCCTGAGCAGTGAGAATATTGTGGCTCTCTGCGATGTGGATTTCAAAAATGCAGGCTCGGTTTTCAAAAAGTATCCAAAGGCGAGAAGGTACAAAGATTTCCGCAGGATGCTGGATAAGGAAAAATCCATTGACGGGGTTGTCGTGGCTACACCGGACCACACGCATGCAGTAGTCTCAATGGAGGCGATACGACGTGGCAAGCATGTTTATTGTCAAAAGCCGCTGGCTCATTCCGTTTACGAATGCCGCAGATTGAGCGAGGCTGCCCGCAAATACGGCGTCGCAACTCAAATGGGTAATCAAGGTCGCAGCGGCGAATCTATAAGAATTGTAAAGGAGTGGATAAAGGACGGTGCTATAGGCGAGGTTCGCGAGGTTCACTGCTGGACGCCGTTTCCCCACGGCGTATGGGCACAGGGGATTGAACGTCCACAGGAAACGGTTGAAGTACCACCGACATTGGATTGGGATTTGTGGATTGGACCGGCGCCATATAGGCCTTATCATCCAATGTATCACCCGTTCAAATGGCGAGGCTGGTGGGATTTCGGCACGGGTGCGATCGGAGACCAGGCTTGCCATACCATAGATGTTCCTTTCTGGGCGCTGGAGCTGGGTTCTGCTTGCAGTGTGCAGGCGAGTTGTTCCCCTGTCAATTCAGAGACCTACCCTGTTGCTTCGATTGTTCGTTATGAGTTTCCTGCTCGCGGTGATAAACCTGCCGTGAAGCTTACATGGTATGATGGCGGACTTATGCCCCAAAGGCCTGACGAGCTTGAGGCAGGCCGGCGGATGGGAAATCAGTACGGCGGCGCCTTGTTTATCGGCAGCAGCGGCAAACTGATGTGTGGCACTTTCGGTGAAGGCCCAAGACTTATACCGGAGTCGCGGATGAAAGAGTACGAGCTTCCGCCTGAAACGATACCACGCATCGAATGCAGCCACGAGGAGGATTGGCTGCGGGCTTGCAAAGGTGGCAGGCCTGCCTGTTCCAATTTCGATTATGCCGGCCCATTAACGGAAGTTGCGATGCTTGGCAACCTCGCAATAAGATGTGGGGGCGAGGTCATAGTCGGAGGCAGGAAGGTTCGGACCGTCAAAAAATTAGAGTGGGACGGCCGGAAGATGGAGTTCACAAACGACGACGAGGCCAACAAATACGTCCGTGATGAATATCGAAAAGGATGGAGTCTGTAAATATTAATGTTATTAGTGTTTTTATATTATGAAAGAGGTCAGGTGTAAAATGAGAAAAGGAAAAGAGAAAGGTGTGAAACCGGCTGGAAATATGTCAAGACGTGATTTTCTGGGAGGGGCAACAGCAGCAGCGGCGTTTACGATTGTACCACGCCACGTGCTCGGCGGGCAGGGAAACAAACCGCCGAGTGAAAAACTGAATGTGGCCGGCGTCGGCGTTGGCGGAATGGGGAAAGCAAATATTCGTAACCTCCAGGATGAGAATATCGTTGCCCTGTGCGACGTGGACGCCGACTATGCAAAGCGGGTATTCCTTCAGTTTAGCAATGCAAAAAAATGGACCGACTATCGCAAAATGCTGGACAAACAAAAGGATATCGATGCGGTGGTAATAGCTACTGCGGACCACACTCATGCGGTGGTAGCGATTGATGCGATGCGTCGAGGCAAACATGTTTATTGCCAGAAGCCCTTGACCCATTCGGTTTACGAAGCCCGCGTTCTGACGGAGGCGGCAAAGAAATATAAAGTAGCTACGCAAATGGGTAACCAGGGACATTCAGGAGACGGAATCCGGATGGTCAAGGAATGGATTGATGACGGGGCAATTGGTCCGGTGCGTGAGGTCTGGTGCTGGACGGACAGGCCTAAAGGCTACTGGCCCCAGCCGGCCGATAAGCCGCAGTCAACACCGTCGGTTCCAGACAGTATTGATTGGGATTTGTGGATAGGTCCCGCCCCTTACAGGGATTATAGTCAGGTGTATCATCCCCGTGTATGGCGAGGCTGGTGGGATTACGGCACGGGTGCCCTCGGCGATATGGGTTGTCATATTATTGACGTTCCTTTTTATGCTCTGGAGCTTGGTTATCCCAAGACGGTACAGGCGAGCTTTACACAGTTGACCCGTCATTTTGACAAAACAATGGAATATACCGGCCCCGCATCTTCGGTCATTTATTACGAGTTTCCTGCTCGTGGGGACAAGCCTGCGGTGAAGCTTTCGTGGTGGGATGGTGGATTGAAGCCTCCGCGACCGGACGACCTTGAAGGCGGCCGGCGAATGGGCGACCCCGGGGGAGGTACTATGTTCATCGGCGACAAGGGCAAAATAATGTGCGGCTTGTATGGAACAGGCCCGCGAATAATCCCCGAAACCAAAATGAAGCAATACAAACTTCCCCCTGAGAGTATACCGAGGATACCGGATGGAGCCAGCGGGCATGAGAAGGACTGGGCGCGTGCATGCAAAGGCGGCAGGCCCGCCAGCTCGAATTTCGAATACGCCGGCCCTCTTACGGAGACGGTTTTGCTCGGTAATCTTGCACTTCGTTGTCCGGACGCCCGGAACAATATTCTGCAGTGGGACGGTAAAAATATGAAGGTAACCAACGTGGCATCCGCAAACGAATATGTACGCAGAGATTATCGCAAAGGCTGGGAATTGAAGATTTGACGCCTGAGACGGTGCTCCCATTTTTTAGACATGTTGTGCGTTTATGTATTTTAAGGATTTGGAAAATGCGTCGGATATGGTCAATATCGGTGTTTTTGCTGGGTATGTCTTTTGTTATGTGCTCGTGTCAGGAAGCTGAAAAGGTGCCACAGTCAAAAGCAGAAAGTGTGTCTATGCCGGGTAAATGGCAGCTTGGCGTGCAGGCTTATACTTTCCGGCGGTTCACCTTTTACGAGGCTGTGGATAAGACGGCCGAACTTGGTTTGAAGTATATCGAGGCATATCCCGGCCAGAGGTTAAGTCCGCAAAAAAACCAGACTCAGTTCAGTCATTTGATGTCGCCCGAGCTTCGTAAAGAAGTCAAGGCCAAACTTGCCGACAGTGGCGTCAAGCTGGTTGGTTATGGTGTTGTTCCACTTACAAAAAACGAACAAGAAAGCCGGGCTGTCTTTGATTTTGCTCAAAAGATGGGAGTGGGAATAATTATAGCAGAGCCGCCGGAAGATGCTTTTGATGTTATAGAAAAGTTGTGCAGGGAATATGATATCAAGGTGGCGATACACAATCATCCCAAGAGAAAAAGCTCGCATTACTGGAACCCCGAAACGGTTGCGGCGGTTTGTAAGGGTCGCAGCAATCTTATCGGAGCATGTCCTGATATAGGCCACTGGATTCGTTCGGAAATTCAACCTGTCGAAGCGCTGAAAAAGCTTGAGGGACGATTGATAAGTTTTCATTTCAAGGATGTTGAGGATTTCGGCAATGTTCGAGCGAGGGACGTGGTGTTCGGTACCGGCGTTACTGATTTTAAGGCGCTTCTGGCTGAGGTTGAGCGACAAGGCTTCGAAGGGCCGTTTATGATTGAGTACGAAAGCCATTCACCACAATTGATGACGGAACTGGAAAAGTCAGCAGCATTCCTCAAAAAGAAGGCATGCAAATATTGACGGGCCTTGATGGTGGAGGCTGATTGGAGCTTTGCAAATTGGGCAGGGACACGCAAAAACTGTATGCCGACCGACTTAAGCGGTACGTAACGGCGTTGCGTAACGGCAAGCCGGACCGTGTTCCGATTCGTCCTTTCGCGGCTGAGTTTGCCGCCAGGTATGCAGGTTTTACATGTCAGCAGGTAACACACGATTACGAAAAAGGTTTTGAGGCTATACAAAAATGTGCCGCCGACTTTGACTGGGATGCAACTGTGGGTAACATGGTATATGTCTGGAGCGGGCTGACAGAGGCAATAGGATTGAAATACTACGGCGTTCCCGGTATAGATGTGCCGCCCGACAGGGGTTTTCAGTATCTGGAGCCGCCCGAAGAACATGCCTTTATGAAACCCCATGAGTACGACCAGCTTATCGATGACCCCACGGGCTTTTTGTTTAATATCTGGCTTCCACGGGTTTCAAGGGACGTTGCGGCAGCCGGTGAGCCGGTAACATATCGAAACAACCTCTCCTTTCTCAAGGGGGGGATGGCGATGCTGAAATACTTTGGCGACCTCGGAAAACAGGGAGCCTGGCTTAAGAATGAAACAGGAACGGTGTCGGCAATTGCGGGGATTTTCAAAGCACCATTTGATATTTTGGGCGATAAGCTGCGGGGGTACGTCGGCCTTACTATGGATTTGTTTGAAAGGCCTGATAAGGTGTTGGCGGCATGTGAGGCGCTGATGCCACATTTAACTTACACCGCACTCGCCGGAGCCGACCACGAAAAAAATGTACCTATCGGATTCTGGATGCATCGCGGCTGTGTGCCTTTTGTTTCGCACGAACATTTTAACAAATTCTATTGGCCCACCTTAAAGCCGATTATCCAGGAAATATGGTCGAAAGGTCATCAGGTTCTGTTTTATGCCGAGGGGGACTGGAACCCGCATCTTGATTCTTTCCGCGAACTTCCGGAAGCCAGTATTGTTTATCACGTCGACAGGGGTGATATTTTTGAGGTCCATCGCAAAATAGGAGACAGATTCTGCATAAGCGGAGGGATACCAAATTTTGTGTTGAGTTACGGCAGCGAAGATGAAGTCCGCGAACGCTGCAGAAAGGTTATTGATAAAGTAGCCGGGGATGGTGGATATATTATGGATGCCGCAGCCATTATGCAGAACGATACTAAGGTGGAAAATGTCAGGGCTATGACGGAATTTACCCGCGAGTATGGAGTTTATTAAGGCAGGTAATAAATATGAGCGAACAAAACAAGCCGCAGTTAAAGCCGGGAATATGCTTTTCCTGGGAACAGAAAGTAAAAGAGCTGAACAGGATAACAGGCGACGAAAAACTGCTCCAGAGAGTGTGGGAGGAAAACGAAGCACTGGCGTATTTGTATATCTGGCATATTCTGGTTTCGTTTTAACGATTTAGTGCGTAGATTTTTACGACATTTTTCAGGAAATACCGAATGGCTTATTTGT
>CAZGGE010000020.1:0-28173 GCA_964524285.1 uncultured Pirellulales bacterium | reverse complement strand
CCCTTGAAAATAAAGGACTTACAACAGATTTACATCACAACTCGGAACTCAGGATTAACACGGCACCGAAAGAAAAATACACCGTCGTACCATTGTTTCAGACCGAAACATACCTGACCGGCTGCTTTTTAAGCTCTTTTAATGTCGGCAGCAAAACGTGCGACGATACATGCGAAGAGCGGCTGATTTCGGCTGCCTTTTGCTGAATTACGTCTATATCTTGGACATGCATCATGGCAAAAAGGTTGTAAGGCCATCCGCTAAAAGTTTCCCTCTCGAAGCAATGGGTTACCATCTGCAAACCGGCAAGGGTTCTTCCAACTTTCGCTACGCTCTGTCGCTCAACCTCAAAAGCCGTAAGGACATTTTCGACAAACCCTAATCTGCGATGGTCCAGTATAGCCCCAATTCTGCGTATTACACCCTTGTCGAACAGTTCGCCCAAAATCGCCAGGACCATATTCCTATCCAGACGCCTGTCACATAACAGTGCAAAAGGTTCAGCTCCAATCGGCAAATCATCAGGTATTTTTGACAACAAATACTTCTGCTCGGATGAAAGCACAACAGGCTCACTTCGAGGCAGGTAATCCTGGGCATCTGAAACACTCGTTATACCGCCTAAATCAAAAAATACCTGCTGCTTAAAGGCACGCCGAGCAGGCATACTGTGAAAATTTACCCCGACAATCTTCGAAAGGTTCTTCAAAATAGCTTGTATCTCGTCCGCAGAAGAACCCTGCATCGTGAACCACATGTTGTAATTATTCTCACGCAGATAATTATGAGACACGCATGTAAGTGCGTTAACGGCAGACGCTACCATGTTAATCTTCTTCTGCGGAACATGAGCCGTAACAAGTGTGCTGACCCGCCCGAGCGACCGGTAGTTGATAACAGCTCCGATACGACGGATTATGCCGGCTTCTTTAAGCTGTTGTGTTCTTCTTATAACCTCCTGCTCTGTAATATTAAGCCTGTCGGCGATGTGTTGGAAGGGTCGCCAGCTAATCGGCAGCCCCTGCTGAAGAATATTGCACAATTGAATATCCGGTTTTGTCAATGGAGATTTCACTTGTTGATACCCGGCTCATAACTACAAACCAGGTCCGCCTCAAGGTAATCACCGGTCATGGCGTATGCTCTTGCTCTGCAACCCCCGCAAACCCCCAGAAATTCACACCTGCCGCATCTGCCCGAATATGAAGAACGGTCTCGAATCTCGTTGAGAAACTTTGACTGCTCCCAAATTTTTGCAAAGTCGAAATTGTTTTCCAGCAGATTACCCGCAGAGACATCGAGAAAGCCACAAATCTGTACATCACCCCGATAGCTTATAAAGCCGAACCCCCTGCCCCCCATACAACCGCTGGTACTGCCGCTCAGGCTCGCAATTCTTTTTTGGCGGCATAATCTTGCGAACTGCGGACCGCAGGTAACCCTAATCTCGACGCCGGAAGTCAACTTAAGGTCAATAAGTTCATTCAAAATCCTTTCGTACTCGACGGGGTCAAGAATTTCGTCGGCCATATTTTTGCCCCTGCCGGCAGGAACAAGTATAAAAGGATTAAAACAATATGCCCCAAGTCTTTTTGCCAGCTCGCATATACCGACAATTTCATCCGCGTTCAGTTTGCTTATGGTCGTGTTAATTTGAAAGCGAACGCCGGCCTTCTTCGCAATCTTCGCCGCTCTGATAGTAGCGTCAAAGGCTCCTTTACTCTTTCTAAATCCGTCGTGAGTTTCCGCCGATGCGCCATCGAGTGAAAAAGACAAAGCCATTATGCCCGCCTTTTTCAGGCGGCTTATTGATTCTTCGTTAATCAAATACCCGCACGTAGCCATGACCGCGCGAAGACCCACATTCCGGCTGTGTCGAACAAGCTGGTAGATATCCTCGCGTTCCATTGGCTCACCGCCGGTAAAAATTAACACGCATTTTGAGTATTTGGCTAAGGAATCGATTGTTTTTTTCGCCTGCTCAGTAGTAAGCTCCCCATCCGCAGGCCCAGAAAGGGCGGCAGCCCGACAATGAGGGCAATGATAGCGGCAACAACGCGTAATCTCAAAAGCGATTAAACGCGGCCTGGGAGTTTTTTTATCCAATTTGCTCATCCGCGAACTAATTTTGCGGCCTCCTTTGCAAAATAGGTAATTATCATATCGCTTCCCGCTCTTTTTATGCTTGTAAGCATCTCCAGAATTGCAGGTTCTCTTTCCAGTAAGCCGGCATTCGCCGCAGAATTGAGCATCATATACTCTCCGCTGACGTTATATGCCGCAATGGGACAATCAAAACGTTGTCTTGCACGATATATTATATCCAGAAATAGAACGGCCGGCTTAACCATTACAATATCCGCCCCTTCCTCGATGTCCAGAGCAATTTCCTGCATGGCCTGTGCAGAGGCCGGGTCCATCTGGTAGCCCCTGCGGTCGCCATATGAAGGCGCAGAATCAGCCACGTCCCGGAAGGGTCCGTAAAAAGAAGATGCATATTTCGCCGAATAAGCCATAATCACCGTCTCCTCAAAGCCGTTATTCTCCAGACACTCACGTATTGCCTTTACCCGCCCGTCCATCATGTCGGAAGGTGCAACCACGTCCGCACCCGCCTGCGCGTGAGAAAGCGCCGTCTTGGCCAACAGCTCACAGGTAGCGTCATTTTCCACCCTCCCATCTTTTATCACTCCGCAATGCCCGCTGATTGTATATGCGCACAGGCACACGTCCGTCACTACCACAAGTTCGCCGACAGCCTTTTTGATTTCTCTAATCGCCTGTTGCACGGCACCCTCTTCAGACCATGCCTGTGAGCCTTGCTCATCCTTTTTCTCAGGCAAGCCGAAAAGCAAAACCGCCGGTATTCCGGCATCCGCCGCCTGCCGAGCCTCTTCGGCAACCATGTCCGCTGAAAAATGAAAGCAGCCTGCCATTGATTCGATGGTTTTTTTTACCCCCCTGCCGGGACACACAAAAAGCGGATATATAAAATCATCAACACTCAGCCTGGTCCGGCGTACCAGTCGACGCATATTCTCACTCTTCCTCAACCGACGCATTCTCTTGTGAGGATAACTCATGCACATTCCTCTGCAACCGTTGTTGTTTGTTTTTCGCTGCGGGTCAAATAACAACAAGGCTCATTAGCCCAGCTTTCGGCAGATGCGTCTTCACCCGGAAATCTATAATTGCCTCTGCAAAGCTCGAACCACCTGCACCACCGGCATACAGGGTCATTAAATTCCTTCTTTTTGCGTAATTTCTTCAATACCGGGTCCTTTTCATCCTGCCATATTTCCCTAAAGCTCCTTTGTTTAATGTTGCCGAGGGAATAATTATGCCAGAACTGGTCCGGATGAACATTTCCGTCCCAACTAATACAGGCAATTTTTTGTCCACTCCTGTTCCCGCCGTTTACAGATAGAAGCTGTTCGGCATTATCCAACCGAGAGCTTCGCAACTGGGCCATCTTTAACAAAATATATGGTCCGTCGCAATGGTTACCGACCGTAAGCACTTCGGTTATGCCGTGAGCACCTGCAAAATCAATCGTATTTTCAATTATGCTATTTACTGTTTGTCTCGATTGAGCCGGCCTGGGAACGTATTCATTGAGCCGCTGTGCCCGCCCCGAGCGTACAAGGTGATAAAAGCATATCCTTCGAACTGCGACTTCGGCGGCTAATCTGAAAACATCCGGTATTTGAGCGAAGTTGGTCTTGTTAATTGTAAAACGCAGCCCTGTTTTTATCCCTTCGTTTCTGCAGTTATCAAGCCCGTTAAGGGCGGCCTCAAAACTACCCTCTGCATTACGGAACCGGTCATGAGTCTCGCGGTTTCCGTCAATGGAAATACCCACATATCCCACGCCGGCCTCAGCAAGCCTGCCCGCCTTGCAGGAATTTATCAGTGTCCCATTGGTGGACAACACACTGCGTATTCCCAATCGTCCAGCTTCCTTAATCAACTCGAAAATATCCTCGCGGAGCATCGGCTCGCCGCCGCTGAATAACACAACAGGACAAGAATACTCGGCAAGCTGTACGAGCAGGTTTTTAGCCTCGTTACTGCCCAGTTCTTCACCAGCAGTTTCCTTTGCAGAGCTACTATAACAGTGCATGCAGTTCAGATTACACCTTCTCGTGCAATTATATACGACCACCGGACCCGAATCATCCTGCTTTGAATACCGCAGGTAGTCGGATGCACTTTCCACTCCGCAAAGTAATTTTGAGACGTTTATCATTTATAGCTTTCCTCAATCGCGTCAAGAAGTCCGTCTATGGTATGTTTCCCTGCTTGGACATCAACAGTAACGCCGAATTTTTCCAATCGAGCGGAGGTAACCGGCCCGATGCAGGCGACTTTAACACTATCATTTTTCAAGACATTGCTGTCAACTTGCTCAAAAAAGTTTTCCACGGCACTCGGACTCGCAAAGGTTATCCAGTCAATTTCTCTATCGCGTATCTTATCACAAAGCCATTTGGATTCGCTTTTTTCGTGCAAAGATGTATAGACTGCCGCCTCCTCGACGACAGCGCCGGCTTCCGTCAAGATTTCTCTCAGCCGATGCCAGGCGAGTCTGGAGCGCAACAAGAGAATTTTTTTGCCTTTGATATTAGTAAAAGCGGCAAGTTGTCTTCCAAGCTCCTCGCTGGTGAACATTTTCGGCGTAAAATCCGCCCTGATACCGAAATCAAGGAGTCGTTCCGCTGTCTTACTGCCAATAGATGCTATCTTCGAAGAGCCGAACACTCTCGCATCCGCACCATTACTTTTGAGATAATCAAAGAAAAATCTCACACCGTTGGGACTTGTAAAAACTATCCAGTCGAATTCTTTAATACCAGCAATAGCACGGATAAACTCGTTGCTGTTGGTTAAAGGCTCGAGTTTAATCGTGGCAAATTTTACCGGCCATCCTCCACGCCGAAGAATCTTTTCCGCAAATATGGCATTTCCCTGTTCATCTCGTGTAACCACAATCTTTTTTCCGAACAAAGACCTTGCCATAAACCAGTTCAGCTTTTCATTTGCTCCCGCACAAGAACCGATGATTATCACGCCGGGAGCAGCGACTTCAGCCTGCGAACATAGCTTTGCTATCTGAGAGACCTTTCCTTTCACGAGTTTCTGTTGCCCAACGGTAGCATTCGTTACCACGGCAGCCGCCGTGTCCGGATTCATCCCGTGACTTATCAGTCTTTGTGTGATTTTCCCGATATTTCCCATTCCCATATAGAAGATAATTGTACCTGTTAATTTCGCCAGCAGGTCCCAGTCGATATTGCTTCGTTTTTTGCCGGGCGCCTCTGTGCCCGTAACAAAAACCACCTGCGAGCTGTATCTTCTGTCCGTGGGCATTATCCCTGCATATTCACAGGCGGCAGCGCCAGCGGTAATACCGGGGACAATCTCGAACTCCACACCCGCATTTGCCAGAACGCCGGCTTCGTCAGCACCTCTTCCGAAGATACACGGGTCCCCCCCCTTGAGCCTTACCACCGTTTTTCCTTCGTTTACCTTATCAAGCAAAAGTTTGCTGATTTGCTCCTGAGTAAAGGAGCCTTTACCTGCCCGCTTGGGCACCGGTATGAATTCCGCGTTTGGATTTGCCCTGCGCAGCAGAGCCGAATTAGCTAATTTGTCATAGATAATGCAATCCACCTCTTCGAGCAGTTCAACGCCGCGAACAGTAATAAGCCCCGGGTCGCCCGGACCTGCCCCTACAAGATAAACTTTGCCTTTCTTGAAAGATTTTTTCATCTTTTCAATTTATCCAAAATCTTATCACCGCCCATATCAAGCAATCTCTTCGCCAGTTTGTCGGCGAGCAAAACTGCATCTTTTACAGGACCCGTGATTTTATCTCTAACATATTGAGTGCCGTCAGGCTCCGCCATAAAAGCACAAATCTTGACTTCCGCACCCGAAATCTTTGCAAATGCACCCACAGGAGCACGACAGCCGCATCTGGTGCTGACAAGTATCTGCCTTTCCGCAAATGAAGTTATGCGGGACTGCTCATCATTAACAGCCCATGCTAATTGACGCATTCGCGTATCCATTTTCCTTACCTGGATAGCTAATGCTCCTTGAGCCGGGGCTGGTATAAACTCCGACGGTTCGAGAAAGATACTTACCCGACCTGAAAGACCCAGTCTTTCCAGGCCGGCACGAGCAAGAACCATGGCGTCAAACTCACCTTCCTCAATCCTCCGGAGACGTGTTTCGACATTCCCGCGTGTCGGCAACACCTGCAGGTCAGGCCTGATACGTTTTATCTGCGCCGACCTTCTCAAACTCGACGTCCCTATTTTTGCACCACTTTTGAGTTCTTCCAGGCTTTTGACAGCAACTGCACTAACCATGCAATCCTCGACAAACCTCCTGTCGCAAACAGCAGCAATCATAAGACCTTCAGGGCTTTTTGTCGGCAGGTCTTTGAAACTGTGCACAGCTATGTCGGCCCGCCCGTTCAGCACGGCATCGGCTACCTGCGTGGTGAAAAAACCGCTGTCTTCAAGCTCCCACAAGGCAGTCCGCCTGTCCCTGTCTCCGCGGGTACTGATTGTTTTTATCTCGACTTTTAAGCCCTGTGCAGCCCTTTCAAGGGCTGATGCAACGGTTTTTGCCTGAGCAATGGCGAGCTTCCCCCCCCTGCTTGCAAACCGGACAAGCTCCTCCATCACCATTGCCCGCCATTTGACAAAAACATTTTGTTCACAAGCTCCGCCGCCTGCAATTGTTCCGCCGAAGGTTCCTGTTCTCCATTATTCTTGATGAAGCTGACAGGCCCGTGCAGCACTTTCTTCACCAGCGACTCGGCAAATTTTCGCAGCCTCTGGGAATCATCAGGGCTGAATTCTCCTGCGTATCTCTTCGCTTCCGAGCGAGCCAATTCCATGCCCCGCTCCTGCAGCGCCGAAATAACAGGAACAACACTGAGCGAATCGTACCATCGCATAAATTCCTTAACGAAATCACAAACGATACGCTCCGCTTTTGGGACCTCGGTCAACCTCTTTTGTTCATTACCGCTTACGCATTGATTAAGGTCGTCGATGTCATACAACGTAACGCAAGGAAAATCCGCTACCGCCTTTTCGACATCTCTGGGGACCGCCAGATCAATTATTAATAAAGGTTTCTGTCTTTTTTCCAGGTATCTTCGCACCGCATCAGAACTTATTATCGGCTTGGGCGACGACGTAGATGAAATAAGCAAATCGACCTTTTTTAACTCTTTGATACTTTCCTGCAGCCTAATTACGCGACCGGCTTTGAGGCGTGATGCCATTTCTCCTGCCTTTGCAATACTCCGGTTGGCCACCAACAGGCTTTTTACCGGCACTTTCAAGAGGTATCTTGACAGGAGTTCGGCGTTCTCTCCCGCACCTATGACCATAGTGTCGGCTACCTCAGGCTCAAGCTCGTCGACGGCCAATTCCACCGCCGCTAAAGCGATGGAAACTGCACCACAGTTGATGTCGGTATCTGTTCGCACTTTCTTACCCACCCGGAAGGCCTGATGGAAAAGTCGATGCAGGATTATTTTGCTCATTCTCTGCTTCAACGATTCGCTGTAAGCAGCCTTAACCTGAGATAAAACCTGGTTCTCGCCGACTATTTGCGAGTCAAGCCCTGCTGCTATCTCAAATAGGTGCCTAACAACCTGTTCACCCTGTCTTTGCTGAGCATGCTTTTTCCATACCTCTACACCGGCAGGCTTTAACTCACAAAAACGCTCAATAACAAAACTTCGCACATCGAAATTCTTACGAGCATAACAATATACTTCGGTTCGGTTGCACGTCGATAGAACCGCCGCCTCGCTTATGTTTGGCTCCACGTGCATCTTCCTGAGCAAAGATTCGCTCTCGCTGCACGAGAGCATAACCTTTTCGCGCTGCTCCACCGGGCAGTTATGATAAGTTACACTTTCTGAAAAAAGCTGCATAACACAGGTCTCAATTATTCTCGTTATTACGCCCGTGATAGATTGTAAATAAAGCGCCGGCGATTATCAAGACCAAACCGGCTGTACATACTATTTGCCAAACACGGCTTTCAATCCTGGGAAGACCGGAAAGACTTATTGCAACCCTCGCATCAGGGCCGACATTAACAGCTTTATAAACGTGTGAAAAGTTAGATCTGGACTCTACATACTCATCACGCACAAGCGTGTTGCTTGAAATCCGCGTGGCCGGGCCACTGACATACACTCTTATCAACTCCACCGGATAATTCGTCGGTAATTCGGTCTCGCAAGTGCCGGCCTCATTAGCGAGTGAGAAGGTATAAGCAACCGAATCGACAAGCGAACCGGATGATATTTCCGCCGACAGTGTATTGGTAATGCTGTTATAATATGTATTATCAGGGTCTTCAAGCACCAACTTGACCGGTTTTTTCGGAAGCTCTATTTTTATCTCACGCTTGCCGCCGGTCTGTTTCCTCTCGAAGAACCATACATTGCGAAAACGAACTTCATTCACATCAGCCCGCACGTAAATGCTCAAACTTTTCACAGTCGGCCCGATATTATCGCGGCCATATCCTGAACAATTCAGGACTAGCATAAAAGCAATAATAATCCATAATAGCCAAATTTTTGACAGGCACTTTTTTATCGCCCATCTGTTCATTGGAAACTTCATTTTCTTCGCTCGATAAATGCCCAAGAAGGCCCAGCCACCAACACGCACATAGCTATCCAAATCCAAATTATTCCCGATTTTATTTTTATGTCTATGACTACATTTCCTTTCAAGTCCACCGTGTCAAAGAAAAGATAAATGTCTTTGAGTATCGTAGTGTGCACGGCCACTTCGCCGGTCTTGTTTCCGTCTGGATAAAGATTATTATGAGGCCAGAGCAATTTTTCGAAGCCGTCTTTGCGCAATAGAATTTCCGGTCCGACCTTTGTTATGCTTCTATGGACTTCACGGTTAAAACCCTGATAAACAAGTTCATATCCGCCTGCCCGGATGTTTTGTCCCCTGCCAAATTCAGCCTTGATGTTACGCTCATTTGACGAAGCCCCCGCCGCTATAACCAGTAAAATGAACCCAAAATGTGTAAGGCTGCTGCCAAAACTAAGCCGTCGAAATAAACGTTCAATAAGCTCAATTAAAACTGAAAACAAACAAAAGACGCACAGACTATACACTGCTGATATCAGCAAACTTTGTTTAGAGTAAACGCCCAGGAGAACAAGGCAAAGCCCTGCCGGCGTAATGCAAACAAGCACCCTTAATCCAAAACCCTTGCAGCCTTTTGGATATCCCAGGGCGGAAATTCCCAACAAAATCGCTAAGGATACACCTATTACGCCGGCTATCCTGTCAAAAAACTGCCGCGTCAGCTCGACCTTCGTGCCTGACTTCTCGCAAATCTGCGAAATTACGGGCCAGAAGGTACCCCCAGCTATTAACACAGCCGCTACAATCAACAGTAAAGCCGCCCAGAACAAAAAACCATCTCTGCCCAGAAACCGGAAACCACTTCCGCCAACTGCCCTGTTGGCTAATCTTCGTACTACCCTGACAATAACAAACACACACATTATCGAACACAAGCCTATTAATATCGACAAACCCGTGGACATGGGATTCTCAGCAAACGCATGTACGGACCGGAGCAATCCGCTTCTCGTTACAAACGTAGCCAACAGACACATGACAAAAGGCAAAGGTGCCAACGCCATGGCCGCCGGTTTTAATCTTCCGGATACTTTGCCGCCCGCAAGCAGGTGAAGTACGGCAATTGCAATCAGCCAGGGAACAAGCGAAGCATTTTCCACGGGGTCCCACGACCAGTAACCGCCCCATCCCAACTCCAGATAAGACCATCTGGCTCCCGTTGCAATTCCCATTCCCAGAAAAACCATCCCCACCAGCGTCCAGCGTCTCAATGCCGCCTGCAATCGGCTCTCATCCATCTTTTCCGGCAAAATGGCCCAACCTGCCAAAAGGACAAAAGGCATAAGCAAGGCAGAATAACCTGCAAACAACAGCGGTGGATGAATCACCATCCAGAAATTCTGAAGAAGCGGATTAAGCCCCATTCCATCATCAAGCGTTACAGGACAATTCGCAAAAGGATTCGCCGCAAAAATACAAAGCCCCGTAAAGCCCAGACATACACCTGCCCCTGTTGCAAGAAATACCCCCCCGAGCTTGTCATCTTCAAAACGTGTTCGGCTGAACCACAAGCCAAAAATACACAACATAATCGACGTCCACAACAACAGCGAGCCTTGTGAGCCTGCCCAAACCGCTGCCACCTTGTAAACAAGGGGCAAACCTGCGGAACTGTAATGGGCAACCGCGGAAACAGAGAAATCATCCGTAATAAAGGCAATTACAAGGCAAAAAAATGAACCGGCTAAAACCAGAACCGCAAGCAATATACCCCTCTGTGCCTTCTGGTACGCCTTCCGGGCGGATTCGCCGACGAGTTTAAGCGAAGCGAGAGAAAAAGCTGTGGCAAACCCGCACAGCAAAAACGCCCCCACAAACAAACCGCTACCTGGATTATACATTGAACAGCTTCGTAACCCCGCCTTGATTTCGCTCCAATACCATGAAAAAACACGATTATATAACAATAAGTCCGCCAGACATAGATAAATCAAAGTATTTTACGAACAGGATGTCCGGGCGTGTCTAACTTGCCGGAACGCTCTAAATATACTGCACAAAATCACTTATACTTGGCGGTACCTTCAAATTATAACTCACAAACCGAAATTCAAAATCATTCTGGGTGCCACCCTGCTTATTGGACGGTGGCCATACGCTATCAATATTCCCGGCGAGAGCCGGCACGAGTCCCTGACAGCCGACTTGCACACAGACCCAAAATCCTTATAATACTGAAACTTGAATGAAAGCCGATCAAAATAACCGTGTCAAAACTGTGTTAATCTGAAATTAAGGAGTGGATTGTCATGCCGGAACTCATAGAACAGCAAATCAATTTATTCGCCGACGAGCTTCCATCAATGGATGATTTCAAAAGCCTCTCAGCCTTTATAAATTCAGGAGAATCCAATAGAGCGAAATTTATAGAGGAGCTTGAAAACAATCTTTCAAAAACAAGCCCGTCGGCAAAGCTCGCTGCAGGTATCGGGCTTTGCATGGTGGGCAGATATCAAGAGGCTATCGAAAATCTCGAATCGGCGACCGATTGCATGGAAAAACACATATATCTTGCTCGAGCATACCGTGAAGCCGGAAGATATGAACAAGCGGTTAATTGTTACGATGAAAGCCTGAAAAAAGGCGCTGATAAGCTTAACATTACTCTCGAAAAAGCCGAGACTTTTCGCCGTGCCGGTGATTTCGAGACCGCAGAAAGTGAATTAAAATCCTGCTCCAACTTTGATTCCGTAAGCGCTGATTATCATTTCCAGCTCGGCCGACTTTATGAAATCCGGGGACTATACGACAAAGCCGCGGAAAATTATGAAAAGGCAATAGAACTCGCACCTCAACACCAGAAGGCATTGTTCCATCTTGCCTACCGATGCGATTTGTCCGGCGATGAAAGTGCAGCAATAGATTATTATCGACAAATTGCATCGTATCCTCCGGTTCGGGTGAGCGCTCTTTTGAACCTGGCGGTTCTGTACGAGGACATCGGCGCATATAACAGGGCTGCTCAGTGCGTTGATAAGGTTTTGAAATTTCATCCAAACCATCAGCGGGCTTTACTTTTCAAAAAGGATATAGAAAGCTCTAAAACAATGTTCTACGACGAAGAAAAAGAAAAACGCAAATCCCGCAAAAATCAAATTCTGGAAATGCCTATCTCTGATTTCGAGCTTTCGGTGAGAAGCAGAAACTGCCTGAGAAAAATGAAGATTCATACTCTCGGGGACCTGCTCAGGATTAGTGAGGCGGAGCTTCTCTCTTATAAGAATTTTGGTGAGACTTCACTGAGGGAGATTAAGAAAATTCTCGAAAGCAAAAGCCTTAATTTGGGCATGTCGATTGAGGACAAGCAATCAGGAGCCTCAGCCGCCTATGAAGATGCCGATTCAGAAGAGCCTTCTGCCGAGGAAAAACTGCTCGCAAGACCCGTCGACGACCTTCAGCTTTCGGTGCGAGCCAAAAAATGTCTTGAAAATCTAAATCTTCGCTCTCTGAACGATTTGACTCGCAAAACAGACGCGGAATTGCTGGGAGTGAAAAATTTCGGCGCAACAAGTCTAAACGAAATTAAAAGAGCCCTCGAAAAGTTCGGGCTTTCGCTAAGGAAACTCGAGTAAGGCCGACGCTGTCGGCATTGCTTTACAATAAATTAAAAAAACAGCTTGTTTGAATAAACACTCACTGAAACAAATGTTCAAAAGTACACATAGTGGACCGGCAGGTTTAACTTTTTGCCGACCCGCGAACGACTTCCGAAGATTTCTGTCTATATGTCTGTTGGTTTCATTTTTGACTTTCCTGCCCGGATGCTCACAACGGAATTACAACGAGCCTACTTCCCAGATGGATGCACCAGCTCATTTCTGGATACGCGTACTGTTGTCAAGCAACCGCCAAATGTGCAAAATCCGCAGTTCGTCTGCCTGCGTTGTTATCAACCCCAATAATAAAAAAATCCTTGCAAAATTTTTCGTGCCTGTAACTGCAAAAGTCTCCGGCCGAAAAATCATCATAGGCAATATGTCATTCGTATCGCCGGAAATCGTAATCGCCCCGGCAGAGCCTTACATATTCAAGCTCAACGGCAGCTCCTATCGCGGCAGACTGAAACTCATACGAAACAATAACAACAAGCTCGATATAATCAATCTGGTACCGCTTGAACCCTACCTGGCGGGAGTTGTCGGTTGCGAGATGCCCGATTACTGGGAGCCAGAGGCCCTGAAAGCCCAGGCTGTCGCCGCCAGAACGTATTGCCTGTACATCAAAAAACGATTTGGGAAAAATCGCTCATGGGATCTAAGCCCTACCCAGGCACATCAGGTCTATCGCGGCGTTTCGGCGGAATCCGCGCAAATCTGGCAGTCTGTCAACAAAACAAAAGGCCAGGTCCTCACCTGCAGACATGAAGACGGCAGATACGATATCTTCCCCGCCTACTACAGCTCCGCGTGTGGTGGGCACACCGCAAACAGCACCAGTGTATTCGGAGGCAAAAGCCTCGAACCACTAAAAGGTGTCCCGTGCCCATGGTGCAAGGAAATCGCAAAGCCTAAATTTTTCTTCTGGCCTATGATAACCTTCGACGCGCAATCAATAACCGAAAGCATCATCAGTCGATATCCATCGCTCGGCAAACTCGGCAAAATTCGAAAAATTGAGCCTAACCGCAAAAGCAATTACGGCAGTTTCGCACGTATCACTTCCGTCAGGCTCGCAGGCTCTACCGGCAAAAAAGGATTCCTAAGAGCTGAAGACCTCCGGCTCACAATCGATCCCACGGGAACAAAAATCAAAAGCACAATTTGCAGAATCCTCAATCATGCCGGCAAAATCACATTCTCTGCAGGAAGAGGTTACGGCCACGGCGTAGGCTTATGCCAGTGCGGAGCACAGGCACTGGCAAGAAAGGGCAAAACTGAACGACAAATACTCGCACACTATTTCCCCGCCTCAAGAATTGAAAACGTCTATTAAAAAATGCAACCATTCTTCCAAATCAAAACAAATGATAAAACATCACAGGCACGTACGGGCCTGCTCAACACATCTCACGGCAGCGTCGATACGCCCGTCTTTATGCCCGTGGGGACTATCGGCTCTGTTAAAGGCGTTAATTCCGTCCAGCTTAAAAACACAGGCGCAAAAATGATGCTGGCAAACGCATACCACCTAATGCTAAGGCCGGGTAAAAAAGCCATCGAGGACGTGGGTGGCATTCACAAATTCATGGCGTGGAAAGACCCTATACTCACCGACAGCGGAGGTTATCAAATCTTCTCACTGAGCAAACTTACAAAAATCAACGACCTCGGCGTCGTCTTCACAAGCCACATAGACGGCAAAACCGTTGAACTTACTCCGGAATCAGCCGTCGATAACCAGATTCAACTCGGCTCCAACATAATAATGTGCCTCGACCAATGTACTCCATTTCCATGTGACAACAAACTTGCACAAAAGGCCGTCAAAAGAACAATCAACTGGGCGATTCGATGCAAACAAGCTTGCGATAATGCAAAAACCTCATCACAACTATTCACCGTCCTGCAAGGAGCTACAAATTTGAACCTCAGAGAAAAATGTGCAAAAAGCCTCGTCGACGCAGACTTTACAGGCTACGCAATCGGTGGACTCGGCGTCGGCGAAGGACATGAAAAAATGTTACAAATTACCGCACATGCAACAGCCCTGCTGCCAAAAAACAAACCCAGATACCTGATGGGAATCGGCACGCCGCTCGACATAATTCAGGCGGTGCGGATGGGAATAGACATGTTTGACTGTGTCCTGCCAACTCGAAACGGCAGAAATGCTTACGCCTTCACCGAAACCGGCCCACTAAGACTAAGAAACAGTGTACACGCAAACGACCCACGCCCCGTCGAGCCTGGCTGCCAATGTCAATGCTGCCGAAACTACTCAAGGGCCGCCATCAGGCATTTCTTCAAATCCAGAGAAATGCTCGGACCAATCCTGCTCTCAATACATAATCTTCATTTCTACCAGCGTCTCATGAACAACATCAGAAAACACATTAACGAAGGCTCATTCAAATACTGGGCAAATGAAAAAATCAGGAAATACAAAAAATTAGTAAAATAACAGCTCCCCCATGCCGACTGTCAGATAAACAGTCTCCGAGGTCTTGACAAAAAATTCTAAACCTGCTCTTGCTTACTTCATTAATAACTGCGATATTATACGATGAAAATGATACGCACTTGAAAGGATTTAAAATGAAACAACAGCGCTTGCTTGCACAAAATGACTCAAATCGGCCTTCTACGGTACAGGCGGAAAAAATCGATTCGCAAGAAACCATCACTAAAAAACAAGCCTCCGACCCGAATAAACCTCAACCAAGACAAGATCAAGGAGGTTTCGGACCAATGCAGCTTGTGCTTATTATACTGATGGTGCTCGCCGTCTTCATGCTCTTCAGAGGACCGCAAAAAAAGGAAAAACAAAGAAAAAAGATGATTCAGCAACTCAGAAAAAATGACAAAGTAAAAACCGTCGGTGGAATAATAGGAACCGTCGTCGACATCAAAGAAAATGAAATCACGCTCAAAATCGATGAGTCAAACAATACAAAAATGAAAATATCTGCCTCCGCTATAGACCGAAACCTCTCGGGAAACGCAAATACGTAAAATCTTCAAAAATTACAATTCCGCATAATCTGCAGCGTCTATATGAAATATAAATTAAAATCTCGTTAAGGCAATATACAAAATGAATCTTACCTGGCGAATCGCTCTGATTGTAATTCTCGTGGCACTGGCCGCCGTTACCCTCTACCCCCCCCAAAAAAAACTGAAACCGGGCATCGACCTCGCCGGGGGCACAAGCCTGATATATGAAATCGATACAAAGGGACTCGAATCCGAAAAAAGAGAAAACATTGCCCAAAAAATGATTACCGTTCTCCGAATGAGAGTTGACCCCGCAAACATCAGGAACCTCATTTGGAGAGCACTCGGTGATACAAGATTCGAAATCCAGATGCCGCTGGCAAGTTCCGAAGCAAGACAAGCAAGAAAAAACTACGAACAGGCAAAATTAAAACTCCTAAAACAAAATATCAACACCGCAACTATACTTCGCTCTCTCGAAAAACCTCCACAGAAAAGAAAAGAAGACTTCAAAAAATTCGCCCGAGGCTCCGAAGAAAGATTGAACATCCTGAATCAGCTCGCTCAGGCTTATGACCAGAGAACAAAACTACAGCGAAAAAGAGATGAACTACATCAGCAACTTAAAAACATCGAACAGAACCTGAAACAAAATAACATTAACATCGATGCCGTCAAGGACCAAAGAAGTAAATGGGCTAAGCTCGATGAACAGAAACTTCAAAACGCACTCGCCGAATTTGTCGAGGAAAAAGACAATATCGACGAACTTGAAAATTACGTCAAGACTTACCACGATTGGGCTCAGGTCGTTGATAAGCTCACAGCAGAAGAAACAGGTAAAAACATTCGGTTCAGACAGGCGCAAAGAGCGCTCTACGAGCTTAACCTCTCCGAAGAACAATTGGAGTCCATCCTCGCCAGACCACAGGATTCGCCAAAAAGAAAAGAACAAATTGAAAATCTGAAAACCGAATTCCCCGACCGAGCCGACCTTATAGAAAAAGTCGTAAAAGCTTATGACCAATACCGTCCCCACAGAGGCAGGCTCGACGACCCTAAAGACCTTCAGAGAATGCTCAAAGGGGCCGGAATCCTCGAATTCAGAATCCTCCCGACAAGAGGACATCCAAAAGTCGACAACGACCGTATGAACGCATACCTGCAAACACTGAAGGCAAAAGGCCCCAAATATGCCTCCGACGAAAATTATATCTGGTGTCAAATAGAAAATCCGAGAGACTGGATTATAAAAGACGAAGGTGGAAACCCGATTATCGCCCAAAGAGACGGCGAAGAAAGGCCGGCTATAATCGGGCAATTCGCCGACAAATTCTACGTCCTCACAAGCAACAAACCCGAAGAAACTATGCTCCACCAAACAGGTAAAAAATCGTGGAGACTGGAAGAAGCTTTTCCCAGACGAGATCCCCAGTCAGGTACACGAGCCATCGGGTTTATCCTTAATGCAAGAGCCGCAGGTCCTTTCTCTTCCCTCACAGGCAACAACAAGGGAAGGCCTCTCTGCATCATACTCGACGACCTCGCAATCTCCGCTCCTAACATCCGAGACCAAATCCGTACCGAAGGAATCATCACAGGAAACTTCACCCAGAATGAACGACAAGACATGATCAACAAATTAAATGCAGGCTCACTGCCCGCTCGACTCATCGAGCAGCCAATATCAGTCAAGACCATAGGACCTTCAATCGGAGCAGACAACAGGGACAAAGGTATAACAGCCGGATTCATCGGACTTTGTCTTGTAGTGGTCTGCATGCTCATTTATTACATGCTTGCCGGCGGTATTGCAGACACAGCTTTGATTATGAATATCCTTTTCGTACTTGGCATGATGGCTCTGCTAAACGCCACCTTTACCCTGCCCGGAATCGCCGGCATCATCCTCACAATAGGCATGAGCGTCGATGCAAATGTTCTGATATTTGAAAGAATCCGAGAAGAGCAGGAAAAAGGAAACGCCCTTAGAGTCGCAATAAGAAATGGATATGACCGGGCCTTCAGGGCAATTTTCGATGCAAACCTGACCACCTTCATAACAGCCGCGATTCTTTTCTGGAGAGCATCCGAAGAAATCAAAGGCTTCGCCATCGTTCTTATGCTCGGAATTGCCTCAAGCTTGTTTACCGCCCTGTTTGTTACACGAGTCATATTCGAGTTGCTGCTGGCTAAAGGCCTCATCAAGAACAAACTATTTATGTTACGCTTGATTCATCAGCCCAAAATTAACTGGATGCGGCTAAAACCCGCCTTTTTTGCTTTTTCGGCCATTTTCATCGCCGCCGGTCTCTATGTTTTCTTCACAAGAAACGACCAGGCCAACAACAAATACGACATAGAATTTACCGGCGGGACAAAAGTAACGATTAACCTCAAACCCGGATTTGAAATGACCCGACAAGAGGTAGCCGACAAAATTCACGAAGTAGGAAGCAACCTTAACAATCCCGCTATCGCATCTGCGAACGTTTACAAAGTCGGACAAAGCCAAAAAACTTATGAAATCAACACCACCGCGACGAACCAGACGTCCGTTACTATCAACTTGCAGGACACAAATTCATTAACTAACCAACAAATAATCTCCGACTTAAAAAAGGCCCAGGAGAAAACACGCGGCAAGCTTACCAACCTTCGCGTCGAGCAGAACCCGGACTATGCGAACTCATTTACCATTTACACGAGCCAGATCAATAAATCGGTCATAAAAGAAATTGCAAAAAAAGCCTTCCCAAAAGCCGATATTGCCGAACCTGAAGTCAATGAAGTGGTAAATGACGCGATACGTAAGGCCTTCAGCGGCATGCTCCAGATTCAGGAAAATCTTCAACCGACCATTACCTCCACCGACACCGTTACCGAGGAAGTCGTACAGTCATACCCAGAACTCGCAGATTATCTCGGTGGCGTAAAAATTCAGTGCAAAATAAAAAAATCCGCCTCAGCAAAAGAAATTGACCAGAGACTAAAAGATTTACTTTTCAAACCCGGCTTAAGAAACCTTAACTGGAATCCGTATGAAATCCTCAACAGCAACCTCGAAAAACCAGACCCTAATGTGCCATTAAGCTCTTACGTCTACGTCAGCGCCAAACCCGAAGCCGGCCTCCAGGAAATTGAAAAAGAAAAAATGCAACAGTTCATCGAAGAGGAAAAGGGGAAAATCCTTAATGCCGCCAGCCTTGAAACCTCTCTGCCGAGAGTTACCCAGTTCGACCCTTCGGTCGGCGCCGAAGCAAAAACAAGGGCACTTATCGCTATCGTACTTGCACTGTTCGCTATTATTGCATATATATGGGTCCGGTTCGGAAATTTAAGATATGGACTTGCCGCAATTCTCGCTCTTGTACACGACGTCTGTATCACACTTGGAGCAGTGGTAGCATGTACTTACATCGCCGGCACCTCCATAGGACAAACATTACTTATCGGTGATTTCAAAATCGATCTCGCAATGATAGCTGCTTTCCTGACAATCATCGGATATTCCTTGAACGACACCATTGTTGTGTTCGATAGAATTCGGGAAAACAGACGAAAAGGTGTGCTTAGAGCCAAAATAATTAACGACAGTATCAATCAAATCCTATCCAGAACCATAATGACCTCTTTTACTACTTTCATAGTCGTTCTGGTAATGTATATCTGGGGTGGCCAGGGCCTCAGAGGTTTCTGCTTTGCAATCGGTCTGGGTATCATCGTAGGTACCTATTCATCAATAGCTGTCGCAGCTCCTGCAATATTATTCGGCCGAGAAAACCAACAAGCAAAAGCATGAACAGCTTATGTAATTTTACGATAACTTTCGCTAACCGAGACATAGACTGAATTATGCACAGCGACATAAAATGGGGCATGATGGCCGGTGTACCGCTGGCCATGATTCTGTTATTAATCATAGCTGTAAGTTTTAATCATACTCGACACAAAGATTTCAATGACTTAAAAACACCACAACCTGCCAATAAAAAAATGACAAAGCCCCGCTTTACAACCGACCTTCCTCACAAAACACCACAAACTGAAAATCCTCTATCTGATCGTTATGTAAAAATACATACTGTAAAGCCGGGTGAAACTTTGTACGAAATCAGCCTCCGTTATCTCGGCTCAACTAAACGCATAAACGACCTGTTGAATGCAAATCCAAAGATAAAGGACCCAAACGAACTCACCCCCGGCACAAAAATTTTTGTACCGGATTAATCACTCCGGGCAATCAACTTTGCCGCACCGGCGTCCAAAAGCCAGGTTACTTTTTCGAGTACCGGCCAAAGCACATGAATCGGATACCGAACATCATCAGGGTCGCTCATGAACACTTCTTTCAAAATATCCGACTTTTCTTCGCCGCACGCAAGAACTACCAGGCGCCTTGCCGCACACAAAACAGGAGACGTAAGAGTTATTCTATTTTTCTCTTCATCAAGAACATACACTACACAAGCCAAATCCTCCGTATCCAACTGCGCAAAACTACCCGGGAAAAGGGAACCGGTATGACCTTCTCTGCCGATACCCAGAATAATCAGATCAAACTGTGGTATCCGGCCCCTTTTGGTACCAAAAACTTCTCTTATCGCTTCTTCATACTGCCTTGCTGATTCCTGAAAGTCTGAATACTCAGTCGGAATTCTGTGAACATTGTCCACCGGCATAGATATTTTTTTTAAAAAGGTATCCGCTGCCAGTTTGTAATTGCTCCATTCAGACTCCGGCGGCACATAACGTTCGTCTACCCAGAATATGTGAACTCTCTGCCAGGAAGGCGACTTGTTTTCGGGCAACTCTCCCAGCAACTCAAAGAAACGCTTGGGAGTATGCCCGCCGGATATGGCAACTTTGAACACCCCCCTTTCCTCGATAGACTTCGCTGCCTCCGAAAGGAACAAATCCACTGCCTTGCTCGCAACATCCTCAGCGCTGGCCGCCACATCAAAGTTTAAATTATGGCCCGCTGAAGTCTCCATGCCTGTCCCGTTCCTTCAATCTTTCCACTGCCGTCATTATCACGGAAACCCCCCGATATTTCCAGCATTTTTTTCAAACCCTGCCTATTTATCGCCCCTCAGACATTTCGCAGCTTTCATGTAACTTCTTCAATTTCCCACATAAATCCCTTTATGCCTTCCGAGCTTAGACGCTTTCTCAAACCACGAACCGCCTCCAACAGCTTTTTTGCCTTGTCGGACTCGGTAACAACCAGTGTCCCGGTATTGATTCCAGGCCAGACATCCGTATCCATGTGAGGCTCACTGAGTTCCCCCCTGCCCAGAACATTCGTGAATTTACTATAACAGTTCACCCCCATAGATTGAAATATCTGCTCAACTTCACTCCATATTGCCGCATTATGAACAATTAAAACCGCTTTCAATCCCATCTAAACCCTTTCTGTTGCCGGCTCCCTGCGCCTTTCGAAAGTACTGTAAAGAGCCGGCATTAATATTAAAGTTATTACTGTACCCACGACCATACCACCAATAACCGTTACAGCAAACGGCACCCAAACCTCAGAACCCGAACCTCTTGAAAGGGCCAGCGGCGTCATCGCCAGAATAGTTGTACAAGTAGTGCATATTACTGGCCTGAGTCTGCTCCTGCCCCCTTCTACCACCGCCGAACGGACATCATAGCCGCGACGCCTCAATATCCCTATATAGCTGATGAGGATTATGCCATCGTTTACAACAATGCCGACAAGCATCACCAACGCCAGAAAGCTCACCACGCTCATAGCCTGCCCGGTTAACGCCAAAGCGATAATTACCCCCACAATTGCAAAAGGTATCGAGAAAAATATGATAAATGGGTCTCGAAGCGACTCGAACTGCGAAGCCATCACCATATAAACAAAAACCATCCCCAGACCAACTGCCAACACCAGAAGCCTGAATGCCTCCCGCTTTTCCTTCTCTGCACCGGCAAACTTGTAACTGAAACCCGGAGGCCGGGGAATACGCTCAAGAACCGCCTGTACCTCGTTAGCCACAGAACCCAGGTCTCTGCCCATTATCTGGCCGGAAACCGTTATGTATCTTGCCTGGTCCTTGCGTTCTATTCGGGTCGGGCCTTCACCGATATCTATCTCCGCTATGTTAGCAAGATTCACTTCCTTCTGACCGCCGAGACTGATGAATACATCGCGAAGGTCCTCAATTTTATCTCGGTCGCTCGGCCGCAAACGAACCTCGACATCGTATTCGTCACCGCCCTCACGGTATTTGGTCGCTGTCGTACCCGCAAAGTAAGTCTCTATGGTTTCTCCTATGGTACTAACATCCAGCCCCAGACGTGATGCCTTCTCTCTGTCAATATAAACCTTTAATTCCGGCTTCTCTTCCTTGCGGCTAAGTTCAAGGTCTTCTACACCCTCTATCTTGCTCATTTCAGCCTTAACCGCCTGAGCATATTCCCAGGCATCCTTCATATCGTGCCCGTATAACTCAACAGCCAGCCTGCCAGAGCCGCCGAATATCATCCCCGCAATGGGATCCTCCGCGCTGTACCGCACCTCTGCGCCGGGTATGTGCTCACTTATTTTACGAAGTCTTTTGATTATATCCTGCGGCGTGGCTTCTCGTTCTTCCTTGGGCTTCAAGCTGATGAAAACAAAACCCTTATAGCTTTCTTCTTCTAAAGAGAATTGGCCGCCCTCAGCAGAGCCGAACACGCCCCAGCGGATAAAGCTGTCACGCCTCTCAGGGACGTGCTCCTCAATTATCTGCTGAAACTGCTTTGCCACCCTCCCTGTGCGTTCCCAACGCGTACCAACCGGCAGCTCATACCAGCCCGTTACTCGATTCTGGTCCTGTTGGGGAAAAAACTCCGTCCCGATAAAATGCACCAGACCGATGCTCCAGATGAACAATAGAATGCACGAAGCGAACACCGTCTTGCGATTATCAAGCGACCAGTTCAAAAAACGAACATACAAATTCTCAAGTCCACCAAGAACACATTTGCCGAACTTGAAAAACAGGGCCAGCAAAGACCACGCCCGCAACTTACGGTCTATAACCAGAAATTTGCTGCAAAGCATGGGAACAAGCATTAGGGCCGTTAAAAGGGATGATGTTAAAGCCATTATCACTATACCCGCAAACTGCCCGAATATAATAGCAGTGATTCCACCCACAAATATTATGGGCATGAAAATGGAAACCGTCGTCAGAGTCGATGCCACTACCGCTGTACCCACTTCATTGGCCCCGAACACCGCACCTTCCTTCGGCCTTTGTCCTTTCTGACGGTGCCTGTGAATGTTGTCCATTACCACAATCGCATTATCCACCACCAACCCCACCGCCACTACCAGACTTGCCAGTGAATCAGTATTGATTGTGTAATCCATCAGGTACATCATCAGAAAGGTAATTAACACTGAGGTAGGGATTGCCAAAGCCACTATGATGCTTCCTCGCAAATCCTGTACAAAAAACAAAAGAACGAAGAAAACAAACAAAATAGCCCACAAAACTGTATCTCGCAGGTTGTTGACAGACGCCAGAATAAATTCCGAATTATCCATCACGATTTTCGGCTTCACATCCGGCGGAAGATTGGATTTCAATTCTTCAAGATTCTCCGTCACCCGCCTTGCTACTTCCACGGTGTTTTCACCGCTTTGCTTCTGGATAAATACAGCCATCGCCTTTTGCCCGTTTACACGCACATCTACTGTTTGCTCTTTGAAATAATCTCTTACCTCTGCAACATCCTTTAGCTTTATAGGCACACCATTGCGGCGGGTTATCACAACCTCAGCGGCCTCTTTCGCACTGGAAAACTCCTCCGGCGTTCGCAGCAAGTAATCCTTGTAGCCCATACGAATATTACCACCCGGAATGCTCTTGTTTGCAGAAGCAAGTTCACGATTAATCTGCGAAACCGAAAGCCCCAGAGCACGCAGCTTATCCCGGTCTATGTCAACCCGCACCTGCCGTTCGAGTGCGCCACGCACAGTCGCCGCAGCAACACCCTGCACACGCTTGAGAGGATCAACTATCGCATCGTCAACTATGTCCTGCAAATTGGGATAGCTTTCCCTGGCCGTTACCGTGATAATCATGATTGGCGCCATGTCGATATCGAACTTGGATATCACGGGAGTGTCTGCCTCCTCGGGAAGACGCTCTTTTATCTGATCTATCTTCTCGCGCACATCATTAATATGCTCTTCAATATCCTCGCCCCACTCGAACCGCAAAGTAACAGCGGACATCCCCTCTTTCGAGATTGAAATAACCTCGTCAACGCCGCCAATTGTGCTGAGTATATCTTCCAGAGGCTCCGTTATAAGGGTCTCAATCTCTTCTGGTCCCGCACCCTCGTATGCCGTAATGACCGATACGGCAGGGATTTCCAAATCGGGCATCAAATCAAGCCCCAGATTCAGCAATGCCACCACACCCAAAACCACCATGAAAATGAAAATCATAGCGGTAGTTACCGGTCTGTTTACAGACAACTGAGATAGCTTCACTTCACTTCCTCTAACTTAACTATTTCTACCTCTTTATTATTCTGCAAATAGTGCATGCCGTTGATTACGAGTTGTTGTCCCTTTTCGAGGCCCTGTACGATTTCGCAGAATTTGCCCTGCTGAATTCCGAGCTTTACGATTTTCCTACGTGCACGATTGTTTTGGATTACGTATACGTAGGGATCGTATAATTTTCCGCCGAGGACCACATCGCCAAGGACGACAATTACGTCCTCCTTATGCTCCAGGACAAGTTCGACCCTGGCAAACATTCCGGGACGCAATACAAGGTCCCGATTTTCTATTCTTATCTCAACCTGGATAGTATGCGTTTGTTCATCAAGAGCGGGATACACGGAGTAAACCTGAGCATCAAACCTTCGGTCTTCGAATGCATCCACCCTGATTGGAGCAGGAGAGCCGGCTTTGATTTTGCCGAGATACCTCTCGGCGGCAGGCACAATGACTTTCACGGTGCTAATTTCAGCAATTGTGCAAATCGGTGTTCCAACACTGATTAAATTCCCGGCGTCAATGTGCTTGTGTGTAACAACGCCGTCAATGGGTGAGGTTATGACCGACTCGTCGAGATTAATCCTGGTAAGTTCGAGTTCCGCTTCTGCAGAATTGAGCCTGGCCCTGGCCAATTCATAAGTGGTTATAGCCTTGTCCCTGCTCTGTTCAGTAGCTGAGCCGTCTTCGTAAAGAGCAATTATCCTGTTCTTTTCTCGCTCTGCGTCCTCCAGTTCAACTCTTCTGGCCTGCAGGGCGGCCCGGGCCCCTGCGACTTGAGCTTCATAAACGTCGTGGTCAATGACTGCAACCTGCCAACCTTTTTTAACGACCAGACCTTCGTCAACCGGCATTGTTTTACCTTCCGGGGTGATGGCATTGAGCGACTCGATTCGGCCCTGTACTTTTGACTTCAACTCAACTACTTTATTTGCCTTAATCCAGCCGGTAAGCTCGATGATGTCTTCAATAGAATTGGTGTCAACAGTCCGCACTTCAACAGGAACGGGTTTATTAGGCTCAGGTTCTTCGGGTGGTTTGTAAACCACAGCCACCCAGTAAGTTGCAGCAATTAGGGCAATAATTATTAAAAAGAACAAAAACTTTTTCATTGTTTTATCTCTCCTTTTGAGACGAGTTCGGCAGTAATCGACTCTCGCTTACCCTCCGTGGGGCATCATCGCTTTGCCCTCCGGTATTCAGGGATTGAAATTGTGCTATGGTACCCATTGCCCGCTGCAATTCGAGCTTGGCGGCTATGTGTGAATGGATTGCATGGTAATAATTTCCTTTGGCTTTTGTCAAAGCTGACTGTGCGTCAATGGTTTCAACCTGAGTTTTCGTTCCCTGTTTGTATCCCACCTCGGCAAGTCTGAGTCCTTCTTTTGCACGTTCGAGGTTCAGTGCCTGCGACTCGACGAATTCGGTGGCATCCTGAATACTCAATATGGCCCTCTTCAGCTCAAAAAGCACGGTTTCTTCCGTATCAACGAGGTCAACCTGGGCCTGCTTTAATCTGGCTTTCTGCTGGATTATGTTTCCTTCGCGTTGCAGGCCGTCAAATACGGGAAGGTTCGCTGAAAAACCTGCATTCCAAAGGTGTCCCCAGTCAACTACGGTTGGCTTATGAGGGTCTGGTCTGGACCAGCTATTGGTGTAAAAGCCGCTTATGGTGGGCCAGTATGAGCTGTGAGCAATGGCCAACTGTTGTTTTTGCAACTCAATGTTGAGTTGCTTTCGGAATAGTTCCGGGCGGTTTTGATAAGCGACTTCTACGGCCTGCGTCATTGGGATGTCGAATGGCTGATATGTGAGTTCGTCAGAAAGTTCGAAGCTGCTGTCCTGTGAAACACCCATTATTTTTACAAGTTGAGCCTTTGCTACGTTCACGGTGTTTTTATTTTGTATAAGTTCAGCTTCGAAGTTTGAAAGTTCTACCTGTGCTCTTAGGACATCGAAATCCGAGGCTACGCCGGCCTGCCTTTTTTTCCGCGCATCGTCGAGCTGTGCGCGAGCGAGCCGGACGGCATCTTCGGATATTTCTCTTAAGTGCTGCTCCAGGAGTACCTGGTAGTATTGGTTGGCTGCCTGTAAAATAACATCCTGTACGGTTTTGCGTACAGTCTGGTCCGCCAGAAGAGAAAATAACTTGCCTGCATTAAGTTGCGCAGATATGGAACCTCCAGCGAAAAGGGGTTGTGTAACTTGCAGGTCGATGGAGTAATTGTCAAAGTCTCCGAATGTAATCGGCCCCAGCCCTGAAATCTGGTCCTTTCGAAGATATTCACTGGAAAGGCCTATGGAGGGCAAAATTGCTGCATAAGAAGCAACTTCCTGTCCGCGTGCTATCTCTTTCTCTTGAAGCACGCTTTGGAGTCTTTTATTGTTATTCAAAGCGAGCTTAAGGCAGTCTTTTACGGGGAGCTTTCCTTTTATGATTGTCTGGGTGTATTGTTCGCGTTGTTTACGACTCTGCCAGAAATGGTATGCCTGTTCTCTCGAGAGTTTGGCCTGTCGGTAAAATTGCTCACTGGACTTGCATCCTGCAAAGATTACAACGGCGGTAATGATGATTACAAAAAATTCGGTTTTTCGCATCATTATCATCAATCAATCTCCGTCAAGATGCGTCGTTTCTTTTCAAGAGACCCTCGAGCAGCAACGTATTAACAGGTTCTGTTCTATCGCGGAGACTCGGTTCATTCGGCGACGGCTCTTTATAAGCTGCGTTTTCGAAGTGCCTTGCGTCATCACCGTATGTGTTTTCATCAGGGGTTAGTTCTCGAACATAGAAGCTCTGTAGCACGCCCTGTAGAATGGCGCTCACGGCCTCGGCGGTTTTTTCTACGTCCAGTTGGCGGAATAAACCCATTTCTATGCCGTGACGAAGGTTTTCCTGGACTTTGACAATGTACCCACGATAAACTTCAAGGTAGATTTTGCGGTAGTCGTCCTTGAATTCGCTTCGGACCTGCATCATGATTTCGATGAGGTCTCGGTTTTTGTCGAAGAAGCTGAAATAGGTTCTGACGGCTTTAGAGAGCTTTTCGCGGGGGTTTTGGATGGGGTAGACGTTGGTTTCAAAGGCTTGGCCGAGTCGTTGGAGGCCGTCGTTGTAGACGGCGAGGAGGAGAGATTTCTTGTTTTCGAAGTAGCGGTAGAGGGTGCCCTTTCCGACGCCGAGGGTGTCGGCGATTTGTGAGATTTTTGTGCGTCTGTAGCCATTGCGGGCAAAGATTTCTCTTGCGACATCGAGTATCTGTCGGCGTCTGCGGTTGATGAGGTCGTCTTTTTGGTGGTTGTTCTGCGTCTGCACAAGTTTTGTAAGTGCTTATTTAACAAGTGGTTAACTGCTTCCAGTCAGTCAAAGCTGCAAGGTGCCGCCCTGCTGACTGACCGGTCAGTCCGATGCGTTACAGTGTAGCGTTTGCGGACAAAGTTTGCAAGTTGGATTGGTTCAATTAGTGTTAATTTTTTCCGGAAGTAAAGATAAAGGAAGAATGCTGCCGGATATGGAAGGTCGCGGAATTCAGGTGTTTAGGAGTCGGTATTTGTCATGCGGAGCGGGCCCCATTGAGGTGCGGCGGAGTCGACAATGAGCGGGCAAAAGCTGTTCGATGAGGAGGCTATTATGATTAAAGAGGAGCTACAATAGGCCTGTGCGTGGATGGTTGAAATCGGCTTTTTTGAGCCGTCAGAGGGGGGTGTGTATGGTTGAATTTGAGGGTTGCAAAATGCGACCGAAATTGGTGTAAGTAGTTTAGCTGCAAGGGTTTAAGGCGCGATGGGGTGGCCTGGAGGGGTGCGAAAAAATGGTCAGAAGTGTGCAAAAATTGGCAAAAATATGTGAAAAAAAGTGCGAAAAGGTGTAAAAAAAGGCGGAAATAAGCACGTTTTGTGGTCAACTTGGGAGGTCTGGGTAAGATAGGTAAAGTTCGGAGATAGTTCGGGTGAGGCCAATTGTGGAGGTGAGATGGTGGGAAAGGCGTGCGTATGGGGCGGTGGTTTGGAGGGGTTGGGTAAACTGGGGGAAGATTGAGTGAGTGATTGCTGCGGTTGGGGTGAGTTCGGATTCGGCGTAAAAGAAGATGTGCGGTGGGGGAAATGTTATTGTAGGCAGAGCGGGTTGTGAGGTTTGGGCAAGCTGGGTAAGATTGGGCCGGTGGCCGGGGGATGTAGATACAAGAGCTTTGTTGGCGAGAATTTGAAGGGAATCAAGGGGGCAGCCTGGGACGTTTGGGCAATGCAGGTAAAGTTTGCGGGTCGGTGAGCTGTGGGAGAGGGAGAGATGACGAGCTGTGGAGTCAGGAATCGGAGGTGGTCGGGTTTGTTGGGTGCGGTCGGG
>CAZGGE010000019.1:13917-28860 GCA_964524285.1 uncultured Pirellulales bacterium | reverse complement strand
AATCCACAGCCAGCGACAATACAATACGATTCGGAATCCTTAACAGCAGCCTCCACATTGACGCAATTGTACGGGCGGAACAGGAGGAAATCTGTGCAACCCTGCTGGCAAATCCGAGGATACTCGTTCTGGATAACGAGGAAGCAACCTTCAAAAGTGTTTCGGAAATTCCATACCAGGAATTGCAGGAAACAACCGGCGGCGGACAGATAGGAACCACGTCCTTCAAGGAAATCGGCGTCACCCTCACGGTTATTCCCCATGTGGCAAGAGACGGCATGATAAGGCTCAGGGTAATACCCGAGTTCAGTATCACTACCGGAAACGTGCTGGTAAGCGGCTTTAACGTCAACAGCCCTCAGCCCGTCATAGATAAACGCAATGCGGATACCACGCTGCTGGTAAAGGACGGAGAGACAATAGTGCTCGGCGGACTGCGCAAAAAGCAGACAAATCAGCAGACAAACAAGGTTCCACTGCTCGGTGATATACCTTTACTGGGTTCTCTTTTCAGGTTCGAAGGTGAAGAAACCGTCAACAGCGAGCTTGTGGTTTTCATCAAGCCCAAAATCATCATCAAGCCGGAGCTCTCGCCTCAGGAACTTGCGCAGTTGGAAGTAACAAAGCTCGAGCCAACCTGCCCGAATTGTCCGCCGGCCAAAGCCGACCGCTGCCCCTGACGTCTCCCGACCGGACATGCGCCCTTAGCATTACCTCAATCAGACAACACAATCAGTCCGAGGCGCTGTTTTGTGTTTGCTAATCATCTGTTTGAGCCTCGTCGCGTTTACTGATTTCCTTGAGCAGGCCGAGCAGCCTTTCCGCGGCTTGTGCGTTCTTTGAATTCTCACTTATCCTCGTCAGGGTCTGAGCGGCAGTTTCGAGCTGTCCCGTGCCGATAAGCTGATACCCGGCCAGAAGCTGAAGGTCATCGTGATACGTATAAGTATCCGCCTTGAATCTTAATTTGTCGACCTGGCCCAAAAGCGTTTCCTCCTGTTGGTATAAGCCGCGAGGAAAGAAAGCCTCATTCCTGTCTTCGGGAAGACTAAGCAACGCACCACGCAGTTGGGCTGTTGATTCAACATAATGTTCAGCGGCAAAAAGAGCCTGAACGCAGGCAAAAGGCAGCACCAGGTCTTCCGGCTGCAACAATATCGCTTTTTTGAATTTTGCGGCAGAAGCCTCGTATTGACCATCCTCAAACAGCTTCACGCCATCGTTGAAACATTTATCGGCATCGGTTTCCTGTATCGACTCAGTTGCTGTAATCTCGCCCGACACTTCGGGTGGAGCGGGAATATCAATATCGGGCGATGACGCCGATATCAGCTCATGCGGGTCTCTTTGGCCGTTATTGTATACATAGTAATTGTACGTATCGCCGGTAAGCGAATACCCCGGCAGCCCGTAGCCGTACCATCTGAACGGATGGCAGGGATAACAACTGTAGCGAAGATATGTATGACGTTCGGGCCAATACCCGCCAAAACTGACGAAGACATACTTTTTGAAACGAACAGGATGTACGTAACTGAATCTCACGTAAGGCCCATGATAATAACAGACCACGTTACGAGAACGGTACCTGGGCCTGTGGAACCAGCAGCTAGGCTGTCTCTTTATTACGTAACTGCGACGGCCGGCACCGAGACGCACACTACCGAGTTTAAGACTGAACGAAAATCCGTCATCCCTGCAAAATTCCTTATAGCGACGGTAACGATGTCTATGCAGGCCCGGGTTTACAATGACTGTTCGCGGTTTGATAAATATGTTCCTGTCCCTGCGGTGAAGTCCCCGCCTGTAGACGTGATGACCACTGCTCCCGTGACGGTGAACGTGGATATTCGGCACGTACTTTTTTCTATGAACCGCGGTTTTTTGCAGTTCTTGAAGTTTTCGCGCGTTTTTGAAAAAACGCTCCTCGTTGGCCTCCACCCTGGCGGCATGCTCGTCGCGCCAGGCCGACAAACGCTCCCTGTTCTCCTGTTGGCGTGATTTGATGATACTGCGGTTTTGCTCCCGACGTGTTTGAATCCTTTGACGTACGTCGGCCTGTCGCTGGCGTATCTCCTGCTGTCTCGCTGCGACCTGCTGCCTTATCCGCCGCTGATTGGCTTTGATTCGTTCACGGTTGGCTTGTTGTCTCTGCTGAATCCTATCGCGATTGGCCTGGATTCTGGCACGGACTTCTTCAGGCCCCGCCCATGCGGGAAGGCTAAAGAACATCATCCCAAGAAGCGCCAGAAGAATGTGGATTGAAACTGATTGTTTTGATGTGGCAGACATTTTATGCCTCCTTTCCGGGGACAATTTTCAGACCGAAGACCTTAAATTGCTTCGGCGACGTCCCCGGCAGATTACGATTCAGCCGCACACCTTTGGGAACAATCATGGGGCGGTTTTTTCCGGTTTCTCGGAGGCGGCCTTAAGGCCGAGATGCTTGTCAAAGAACGATACTGCCCGGTTTATCACTTTCAAAAGTATCTTCTTCTCGCTATCGCTTACTTCAACGGCCTGTAGTAAAGCCTTGAAACGCTCCGCTCGTCGGCTGAAGTATAAGTCGATAGCGTTTTTGCCTTTTTCGGTAAGTTCTACAATCGTGGTTCGCTGGTTCTGCGGGCTTATGTTCTTGGACACCATACCTTTGTCCCGCCAAAGTCTGGTGATATCGGTAGATATGGTGCTCTCGCCGAAATTGGGATAACACTGTGCAATCTGCGAAACAGCCCTGGGACCCACCTCCCTCAACAAGCCCAGTATCATCGCCTCTCGCTCGGTCAGCTCGTTGGTATTCGAAGCCTCTTCCTGTGCCGCCCGCATAAGCCTCATCCTCAGACTCAGCTCCTCAATACCCTTTGCCAGACTTGTATCCATTTCCTGTCTCCTGTCACACAATACAGGGTTGGCCGTATGAAAACAGGTATAATCACATTTATCTATATTGCATTATATCAAGAACTGTTCAGAAAGTGAAAGGTTTTTTTGTTGAAATTTTCAACAAAGCTGCATTTTCTTAAATGCCTGTTATAACTGAGCTTACAGCACAAAAAACAAGCCCTGGTCGAACTTATACAAAAAAATTTTGATTTTTTCTATGCTGCCGAGCCGATTATTTCAACGTCGAGGCTCCGCTTAAGCGACATATTGAAACTGCCGGAGAAAAGAATTACATGTTTGCTCCTGAAACAATACCCCCTTCACCGCCACACAAATCTGCCATCGGCTTGAAATGTTGTTTGACAGGTGAAAGCTTAAATGGTATGATAGAAAATAAACGTAGGCGTCATAAATATCTTCAATTACTCAAAAGGTATTTACAAGCATGTCTTTAGATGTAATAATTGAAACACTTCAAAATAGTATCAATTGTCAGTAGATAAAAACATAAATCATAAAAATAACAATATCAGGAAGAATATCATGAATACCAAAAAGGCTTTCACACTCATAGAATTACTTGTAGTCATAGCTATAATCGCTCTGCTAATGGCGATGATTCTTCCCGCCCTGAAAGCTGTAACCCGCCAGGCAAGAAGTGTCGTTTGCGTTTCCAATCTCAGACAATGGGGTCTCTGCTACCAGTTATATACAAATGATTACGACAATTCTTTGACACCCGGCTATAGCGGCGGGGGAGGCAAGTGGGGTGGCTTCTGGATGGTAGCTCTTGAAGACTACTATGAGGACGAAGACATACGATCTTGCCCTGAGGCAACCAAAACAATAGCAGAAGGGGCGGAACGTCCGTTCGCTGCATGGGGACCCATGGGGCACGAGGACTGGCCTTACTGGAGCCCCCGGCCGGAATTCCACGGTTTCTATGCAAGTTATGGGTCCAACTCCTTTGCATCCAACCCAGCATTGGCTGGATACGACAACCAGTGGGGGTTGACCATCGAATATAACTATACAACCTGTAACGAGGCCAATGCCGAAAGGATACCCGTTTTGGTAGGGAGTCAGTGGTTTGAGGGTAACCCACAACACAATCAGGAACCACCCGTGTACCCTGCGCAGAATATGTTTATTGAATCGACTACCAGCATGGGACGCTTTTGTCAAAACAGGCACAGAGGATATGTTGGCGGTGTCTTCTTAGACTGGTCGGCAAGGATGATAGGGCTTAAGGAACTCTGGGAACTTCAATGGCATAAAGTGTGGTACTACGGCGTGCCTCCTGCAAATTCCCCTGATTATAATCCGCCTGTTTGGCCCAGTTGGATGGAGAACTTCAAAGACTTCGACAGGTTTCACTAACAGCGGTGAAGAATCAATAATACTTATTTGACACAATTCGTTTTTGCGGGGGGAATCAATACACTATCGCAATTGCCTCTTCGATTCTGCCTATGATTCGACCCGCCTCTTCGGACCTGTCGATGTAGCCTTCGAATCCCTTCTGGAGCAAAGCCGAGGTCTCGGCATCACTCAGCTTGTTTGCGACAGCTATTATCTTCGTTGTCTGAAGGTCTTCGTCCTCGCGAAAGGCGTTGCAAATTTCTCCGGCATTGATACCGTCGGACAACAGGCTTATCAGGACCGCATGAGGCAAAAATTCTTTGGCGGCCATTCCCGCCTCTAAGGCCGTGGACGCTATCCGGATTTTGTAATCGCTCTTATTGCGGAGCTTGCCCGCCAGTTCGTCGGCGGCTTCGCTATCCGTGTCGACTATTAAAATCCGGGTACCGCCCCCGGAAAGGTTTGAAACCGGCATGTCGTGTGTCTTCATAAATCGAATCAATTGCCTCACGGGAATGCGCCGGTCTTTACTGCCGGGTATCCGATAGCCTTTAAGCTCCCCACTGTCAAACCATTTGGAGACCGTTCGCGGAGCAACGTTACAGATTTTGGCGACCTCGCCGGTCGTTAGAACTTCTTTTCCCTTAGCCATACCAAAACCCTTATAAGAAAGTATCTTTTCGTGCGGCACATGGCTTTTTCGGCTCTATCGAAAGGCCGGTTGAATACGCAGCAGCCGTACCTTGCTTAAAGGGGCTTAAGGCCGGATTTGAGGCTTGCAGAGTCCTATAAGATTGGGAGGCTCGCGATGTTTATCGGCCGCCGGGAACAAGCATTTGACAACCGTTTATACTCACCGCACAACCGTCATATATTTCAAATATGGTTTGATTTCGACCGTATCATCGGTAGAATGCGTCCTTCACAAAGGATTTTTAACGAGGTTTATTTATGCAGATACACTTATCCCGCCCGGACATAACCCAAAAGGACATAGAAGCTGTTTGCCGGGTTCTCAGGAGTCCGAACCTGTCCCTCGGCCCCATGCTCAGCAAATTCGAGCAGGCCTTCACCGAATACACCGGCAGGAAATATGCCGTCGCCGTAAACAGCGGCACAAGTGCGCTCTTTCTCTGCCTGTCGGCCCTCGGTATAGGGCCCGGTGACGAGGTAATCACCACGCCTTTCACCTTCATCGCATCGGCAACGTGCATAATGATGACCGGTGCAAAACCCGTCTTTGCGGACATCGAACCCGACACTTTGAACATCGACACCGAAAAAATGAAAGACGCAATTACCGAAAAAACCAGAGCAATTCTGCCCGTAGAGGTTTTCGGAAATCCTGCCGGCATTGACAAAGTATGCGATATCGCTGCCGCTCATAACCTGCTTGTTGTTGAGGACAGTTGCGAAGCGCTCGGCTCGCTCATAAAAGGCCGGATGGCAGGCACCTTCGGCAACGCAAGCACCTTCGCCTTTTATCCCAACAAGCAGATAACGACCGGCGAAGGCGGAATAATCCTCACAGACGATGAAAACCTGGCAGACTTGTGCATCTCATTGAGAAATCAGGGACGCGCAAAAAACGGAGGCTGGCTCGGACACCAAAGGCTCGGATACAACTTCAGAATCAGCGACATCAATTGCGCCCTCGGAATCACACAACTATCCCGAATCGAAGAAATCAAAAACAAACGCAAAAAAATAGCAAAATGGTATCAACAATACCTCAAAGGCGACCACCGAATAATTGTTCCACAAGAACCCCCAGCCTGCGACATGAGCTGGTTTGTCTTTGTGATAAGATTGGCGCAGGATTACAACAAAGACCGCAGGGACTCAATCATAAAGGCAATGCGTAACGACGGCATTCAGACCAGCAACTACTTCACGCCCATACATCTTCAGCCCTTTATCGCCGAACAGTACCACCATAAGCAGGGCGATTTCCCCGTTACCGAATCCGTCTCGAAACGCACCATAGCCCTTCCTTTCTACAACAACCTCACCGAAGACCAGGTTCAAACGGTTTGTCGAATACTGAAAAAATATCTCGGCAAAATCTGACAAGGCGTTTGGCCTCACCGATTTTAATTCGTATATTTTATTTGAAGGCGGTCGCAAAAGAGAGGAGCGGCTGCCGCGGAAAAAGCCTTTTGATGTGGGAAGTTTGCCATGGGGGGAATTAGAAGTAAGCTCGTTGTCTTGCTCATAATGTACTTTGCAGGCTTTGCCACTGCCATTTACACCCTGGCTCCTGTGCCCCAAGGATGCGACATCGAAGGAAAAAAAAGCCTGGCTTCCAGGATTCTAAACTCCGATGAATTCGCACAGTCTCTCAACGCCAGAATGCATGAATGGATTAAGCTCGGCAATGCCGCTGCTGCTCAGGCAGGCAACTTTGTCCAGGAAAAGGCGGATCGCAATAATAACGAAAGTGGGGGCTGATATATGTAACATAACCCGGTAGATTACAATTTTGACTCTCCTCTTCTCTTCTCTTTTGCTTACGTATATACGTGCCACAAAATGTTACAGGGGGGGCGTGTATACAACAGGCGTCGGCCGTGGGTCTCCTTACCCACGGCCACTTTTTTACAACTCAAGCCGATATTATTGATTCCATTTGTTCTGACCGCAAATCCCGCATGACAGAAAAACCGGACTGCTCTATAATACCATCTTCCTTATTTGCTGCCCAGGGACAAAGCTGTGAATGATTTGTACGGGATAATCTTCGACGTCGACGGCGTCATTGCCGACTCCGAGGCGGTAAACGCCCAGGCAACCATCAGGGTTTTCGAAGAGCTTTTCAATACCAAAAATGTAACCAGAGCGGATTTCCAGGCCGGACTCGGCAGGGGGGCAAAACAATACATAAATGCCGCCGCCAGGATTCACGGTCTTCGCTTAACGCAAGCTCAAATCCAAGATGCCGTTCGGATGCGACAGCAATACTTCCTTGAAATTCTGCAAAACAACCCACTGTCTCCTTTTCCCGGCGTCATCGAACTCATTGATGAAGCAAACAACTCCTCAGACGTAAAAGTATCGATTGCAACTTCCAGCGCCCGGCAAAAATCCGAAGCGGTACTCCATTCTGTCGGTATTGACTTCAACAATATAAATTACATCACCGCAGATGATGTCAGCCGCAAAAAACCTCACCCGGAACTTTTCCTCACCGCCGCCCAAAAAATGAAAATCCCTCCCCAAAGGTGTGCCGTTATCGAAGATGCACCCAACGGCGTCTCCGCTGCAAAAGCCGCCCGCGCAAAATGTATTGCCGTTACAAACTCCACCTCCGCAGACAAACTCTCTTCCGCAGACCTTGTATGCAAATCTCTTGCATCCGTACATCTCGACACAATCAGAAAATTAATTCAAGGAGGATAAACCAAATCCTCTTATGCCGGACCGCAAAGGTCTACTATCCATGCCGACCCCAACCGCTCAGTAACTATTTCGCCTGCAAGATTAACCCATCTCCCACACCCATCCAGCACCACACCATCGCTGGTGGCCACTACTCGACCGCTCTTCATCAGCTCCGTATCCGGGTTCGTCGCAAGGCGAATGTCCCATAGCCACCCGTTTTTCTCCGCAATATCAGCCATGATTTTCTTTAGCCGGCCGCTGTTCGAAACAGGACTGTCCAGCAGCCAGTGTATCTCCCGCACCTGATGTTCAACCATAAACTCACCTATGAGCTGAACGGCGGGGACGGTCTCGGACACCCGCCGGTAGGTCCCGTGAATGCTGGCCAAATCCTTAAATGAACCGTCTCGGCCCTTGAAGATGACCGCCTTGCTGATGGCCGCCTCGATGGTAATCAAAACGTTGTAGCCGTCGATAGCGATTTGTCCGCCCCTTAACTTACGCAATGAAACACGTCTTCGCTGCCGGCCCTCAAGCTGCTGGTCCGAACACGAACAGCGAAGCACCGCAGTTCTCTGCCTTTGCGTTAAAGAGTACCGGTCACCGACAAGTTTGAGCGCGCCCTTTTCGGAGTATCCCCTCGTCAGCAGCAATGAGAAATCATCGACCGCCGACCGCAAAGCTTCAATAATTTCAGGACGAAATAAATAATGGTCTCGCGGGTGGGGGCCTCTGTGACTTCTTTTATCCGGCATGTTGTTTCTTTCAGTAAACCGCCTTACTTGTGTGCTTATGCAAGCCAACCATAGAACTCAATTCCGACAAAGTCAAAAACAAATTGACATGATAAACACGCCTGACTAATATTATTGATTTGCAGGTTTTCACACGAGGCGGTTTTTATGGCAAGTCACAAACTCGCAAGTCTGAACATAAACGGCATGGACGTTGTCGGTTATTCGGTGGCAGGCGAAGAAACCGTCGTCGCTATGCCCCAGCTCGACGTATGTTTCGACATAGGCAAGGCTCCGGACCAGCTAATTTCAATCAACAACATTCTGCTAACACACGGCCACATGGACCACGCCGCCGGCATTGCATACTATCTCTCGCATCGTAATTTCTGCGGACAGACACCCGGAAATATCGTAGCACCAAAAAACCTTATAAACCCAATAAAGGATATACTCAACGCCTGGGCCAGACTGGACGGTAATAAAATCCCCGCAAATCTTGTCGGCGTTAAACCCGGAGACGAACACCGGATTAAACCGAATCTCTTCGCACGCGCCTTCCCCACAAAACACAGCAGAGGCTCACTCGGTTATACCGTAATTGAGAAGCGAAAAAAACTCAAAAAAGAATACAACGGCCTGAACGGACCTCAAATAGTCAAGCTAAAAAAACAGGGGAAAGTCGTCGATTATTCCGTCGAAATTCCAATTGTTACTTACCTCGGAGATACTCAATATGTGGACTTCGCTCAACTCGACTATATCAAAAACAGCAGATTCCTCATCGCCGAGTGCACATTCTACATCGACGAACACAGCGAAAGGGCCGAAGCAGGCAGACACATGCACATTAACGAATTCGCAAAAATGATTGAAAACATGCAGAATCAACACATACTCATTACACACACCACCCAGAGAACCTCATTCAGCCGAATATCCAAAATACTAAAGCAGACAATTTCGCAACAAAAATATCAGATAACCCGACTGCTGATGGAAAAACATCTCCGCTGATTATAACCGCCCCCGTATTGCAGCTTGATAAACAAATACTATTTTGCACCGGCAGGCTTTTTCAGCAGGCCGCCCTCCCGTCAGTCAGGCAAAGCTCAACAAGCTCATTTATGACCGCCGTGCCTGCACACATAACGGCATCCGCACCGCCCCAGTACAGCTTTAACGTTCCGTCATCTTCCGCCACGGCACCACAGGTAAACACCACGTTAGGCACATAACCGGTTACTTCCCATGGGTCTTCCGGCTGTAAAATCCAGCGCTCCGACACCCCAACCACACGCTCCGGCTCACTCAGCTCATGAAGCGCTGCACCAAGACGGTAAACCGCACCACCCATGGTCGGGTAAACACCGTGGTATATATTCAGCCAACCTTTCTCCGTACGAATGGGCGGTGCACCAGGCCCCGTCTTCATCTGGTCCCAGTGATACATCACTGGCTTGATGACCACTTTCGATTCCCCCCAGTGCCTCAAATCAGGCGAATAACTTATCCATATACACCACGGATTTATCTCGGAATGAGGCCTGTCCAGCCTTGCATACTGCCCGTTGAATTTCTCGGGAAAAAGCACCACGTTACGATGGTCCGCCTCGGTAATAAAACAAATCCTTTCCAAAGATTCGAAATCCTCGGTTCTCGCCAGCCCAATCCTCACCCCGTGCCGCGAATAAGCACTGTAGGTTATGTAGTATGTATCCTCTATAAAAGTTATACGCGGGTCCTCTACACCGAACTCTTCATACTCGGAAAATCCCGCCTCCCCACAGGGTGTAAGAAATGGCTCTGGCCGTACCTTGAAGTTAAAACCATCACTGCTCTCCGCCACACCGATTATCGACCGCCCATTATAAAGGTGCGAACGAAACAGCATTACATATCCTTTATTAAAACGCACCACCCCCGCATTGTGCACCGTTACAACTGGATAAGGTATGTCGTCTCTCGTAAGTATCGGGTTCGACTTGTATCGGCGAATACATTCCTTTTTCACAACGCGCTCCTTTTAATGAATTTATCAAAAAGCCCAAACAATACATCAGGTCCTCAACACGATTTCGGATAGTTTTCCCAACCTAAACCTGCGACTATTAACACATCTTGCCCCGAACCGAAAAATAAACGCTCTTAAAGAAAAACACCAGTCCCGCTGCATATCCAACCCCGAACAAAACCCAGGAAAAATAATTACGATAATCCTGCTCGTTAATTCCCAGCCCGCCCACGCAAAAACTGAGCACCACCACAACCCCCGACAAAACAAACCCCACCCAGCTAAGCCTGCTCACCTTAATCGCAACCCCCATCTCCTCCATCCGCAGCACCGCAACCGCAAACAGCAAAAGTGCACACGAAACCAGCACCGGCGCCAACACCGGCGACGCCCACACCATCGGTATCAAAAACAGTATGTCCCAGTCCAAAATCGAAGCCGGCCAACCCAGCACAACTTTAAGCCATATATAATAAGTAATATCCCACACCGCAAATACCGCCATAAACATTGCAAAACGCCGACGCACATTTCGTCCGAACAACCACGCCGCACTCGATATCAAAACCAGGCTCGCCGCCTCACGGCCAACCTCAACCACGAGCAGTCTCCTCCACATATCACCTGTACCGAACATCGCAAGCGGAAAATCAAATCCCTCCGGATAAAATATCGCCCGAAGATACACCACCACCGCCGCCTCGAAATATCCGAACGCCGTCCCAAACAAAACCACCATCCAGAACCGCCTCATCAGCGACCCCTCACCCCTGTTCCTTATCGCTGCATTATTTGCCATAACAAACTCCCCGATTTACGTCTCATTATCTTATACATCCGCCGATTAAATCCTTCTCTCATGTTTTACTTTCCTATACACTAACCGTCAGCCGAAAACCTGCAACCCAAAAAAATGAAAGCCGCCGGTATGCCCAAAATCCAGCCCGACATCCAAACCCGACAGACTCTATGCGTCGAAAACCCCGCACCTCCGAATGCACTCATCGTCTTTGGCGCATCCGGCGACCTCGCACAAAGAAAACTTATTCCAAGCCTCTTTAACCTTTCAATAAGAAACCTCCTCCCAACATCCTTTTACCTGCTCGGCTGCGGAAGAAAAAAACTCACCGACGACGCCTTCCGAACCGTCGCCAAACAATCAATCTCCCAAGCAGCACCCGATGCTAAACCCCGAACCATCGAAGCCTTCCTCAAAAAGCTCCATTACCTCTCCGGCGACTATACCGATCCCGCCTTCTATCAAAACATCGCCGAAAGGTCCTCCCAGCTCGCAAAATCATTCCGAGTCCGCGAGCCGTTAATCTTCTACCTCGCTGTGCCGCCGCTCCTTTATCCCGACATCGTTGACAATCTCCGCAACGCCGGCCTTTCGTGTCCCTCCCAACCACAACCGCAGACACACGCCAGACTCGTCGTCGAAAAACCCTTCGGACGAAACCTCGACACCGCAGAAAAGCTAAACACCGCTATACATCAATGTTTCAACGAATCGCAAATCTACCGCATCGACCACTACATTGCAAAAGAAACAGTCCAGAACATTCTCATGTTCCGATTCGCAAACTCCATCTTCGAGCCGCTCTGGAACAACCGTTTCATCGACAGCATACAAATTACCATTGCAGAAAAAGTTGGCGTCGAACACCGCGCTGGTTACTATGACCGCACCGGTGCGCTACGAGACATGTTTCAGAACCACATGCTCGGAATGTTATCGTTTATCACCCTTGAACCCCCGGAAACCTTCGACGCAAAGGGAATACGCAATCGCAAAGCCGATGTTATCCGCTCTATTCACCCGTTTACGGAACGCAACCTCCCGAAATGTATCGTCCGCGGCCGCTATGACAAAGGATACGTCGACAAAAAACCCGTCCCCGCATACATCAATGAACCCGGTATACCTCCTGATTCCGCCACCGAAACCTTTGTCGCCGCAAAACTCTACATCGACAATCAAAGATGGAAAAACGTTCCTTTTTATCTCAGAACCGGAAAAAGACTCGCACGAAAAAAAACCGAAATCGCTATAAAATTCAAAAAACCCCCTTACCAGATGTTCGCCTCCGTCGGCCTCGCCGGACTCAACCAGAACGAACTCGTTTTCCGCATCCAGCCCGAAGAAGGTGTCTCGCTAACCCTCGAATCAAAACGCCCCGGACCAAGACTCTGCATGAGCACACTCGATATGAACTTCAACTATGCCGACGCCTTCAAAACAAACCCACCTGAAAGCTACCAGCGACTCCTGCTCGATGTCATGACCGGCGACCAGACCCTCTTCACAAGACAGGACGACGTTGAATTAACCTGGCAGTTCCTCCAACCCATACTCAATTTCTGGCAACAGGATAAATCGCCACCCCCGCAATACCCCGCCGGTGCAGAATCCTTTCCCGAAGCAGAACAACTCATAAACACAGATGGAAGAAAATGGCGCCCCCTTAACCAGAACACAAATTCGCATTCATAAAATTCAGGAATTCCCTTATTGCAAACCCGCGTCAACACAGCTATACAATAAACAAAAGTACCACAGGCCGGCAAACAACAAAAAGGAGTATTCTTATGACAAAAACTTCTACTCCCAACGCTAACGACGTCTCCGTTGTCCTTGTCGGCCGCGCCGGTCAGGGCATCCGGACCGTCGAACACCTCCTCACCGCAGCCCTCAAACTTGCCGGCCTGAATGTCTTCGCAACAAAAGAATACATGTCCCGCGTCAGGGGAGGAACAAACTCCACCCTCATACGAGCATCCTCCGGCCCCGTAGCCGCTTTCTCCCACAAAATCGACATACTAATCCCACTCGACCCCAACGCCGTAAATCACGTAAAAGAAAGAATCACTTCCGAAACAATACTCCTCACGGAAACCTCCTCCCTCCCGGATAACTTCGACCCCTCTTCCTGCAAATGCATCGATGTCTCCTTCGACAAAATCGCCTCCGAAGTCGGCGGAAAAATCTACTCAAACACCGTGGCCGTCGGTACTATAGCAGGCCTTCTGGAAACCGACCCACAAAAACTCATCGAGTTCATCAAACACTCATTCCAGTCAAAATCAGAAGAAATAGTACAAAATAACTCCAAAGCCGCCAAAGCAGGCCTCGACCTCGCAAAAAAAATCTCCTCTCAGCATAACCTTTCATTCCAGCTCGAAAGAAACCCTGAAGTCAATAACCACCTCCTTCTGAGCGGTGCCCAGGCCGTCTCACTCGGTGCACTCGCAGGTGGCTGCAATTTCATCTCCGCATACCCCATGTCCCCCTCCACAGGCGTCCTCACCTTCCTCGCACAGCACGCTCACCAATTCGCCCTCATCGCTGAACAGGCCGAAGACGAAATAGCCGCCGTTAACATGGCCCTCGGTGCATGGTACGCAGGCGCAAGAGCTATGGTCTCAACCTCCGGAGGCGGATTCGCACTCATGACCGAAGGTCTCAGCCTCGCCGCAATGCTTGAATCTCCACTCGTCATACACCTCGCACAGCGTCCCGCTCCCGCAACTGGCCTGCCCACCAGAACCGAGCAGGCCGACCTCAATCTTGCCCTTTACGCCGGACACGGCGAATTCCCGAGAATCATTCTCGCACCCGGCACACTCCAGCAAGCCTTCTACCTCACACAAAAAGCATTCAACCTCGCTGACAAATACCAGGTACCCGTCATTGTACTCACCGACCAGTACCTTATGGATTCATTCTATAATATCCCCTCTCTCGACATCGATAATCTAAAAATCGAAACACATATAACCGAAACCTCCGAAGACTACTGCCGACACGAATTTACCGAAAACGGCATCTCCCCGCGCGGCATACCCGGACTCGGAAAAGGACTTGTCGCCGTCGATTCCGACGAACACGATACCGAAGGTCATATTACCGAAAACCTTGATTTAAGAACTAAAATGGTCGATAAAAGAATTAAAAAAGGATGCACCCTCGCTCCTGAAACAATACCACCCCGGCTTGTCGGCCCCGAACATTACAAAACACTCGTCATCGCCTGGGGCTCAAATTACCACATCGCCTGCGAAGCAATAAACCGAATCGATTCACCGGAAATCGCCTTGCTTCACTTTTCCCAACTGCACCCCCTGCACACCCGGACCGCCGAATACATCAAAAAAGCTGAAACCACAATCATCGTCGAAAACAACGCAACCTCCCAGTTCTCACAACTGATAAAACTCAACACCAGCCTCGAAATCGGTCACAAAGTTCTCAAATACAACGGCATGCCCTTCGCCGTCGAAGAAATACAACATAAAATTACCGAAATATTAAAATAGGACAATTACAATGAACCCCGAAACGTTTGACATGCCCGAAGCAGATGTAGCATGGTGCCCCGGCTGCGGAAACTTCGCCATCCTCAAAACCTTGAAACAAACACTCGCAGAGCTTGAACTCAATCCCATAAACCTCGTCCTTGTCTCCGGAATCGGACAGGCCGCAAAAATCCCTCATTACCTCAAAACAAACCTGTTCAATGGCCTCCACGGCAGGGCACTGCCGCCCGCGACTGCTATAAAAGCCGCAAA
>CAZGGE010000019.1:12099-13907 GCA_964524285.1 uncultured Pirellulales bacterium | reverse complement strand
ACCGTCATCGCTGAAAGTGGCGACGGCGACATGTACGGCGAAGGCGGAAACCACTTCATACACACCATCCGCAGAAATCCGGACATCACAAACATCGTCCACAACAACATGGTATACGGCCTAACCAAAGGACAGGCTTCACCAACCTCCCAGCTCGGCTTCAAAACACCCGTACAGCCCGACGGTGTCTTATTCGAACCCTTCCAGCCTCTCCCTGTCGCAATCGCCATGGACGCATCCTTCGTCGCTCGAGCATTCGCCGCCGACCGTGAACAGACAACACAAATCCTCAAAAAAGCCATTCAACACAAAGGCTACGCCCTCGTCGACATCTTTCAGCCCTGTGTAACATTCAACAAGACCAACACCTTCAAATATTTCAAGGACAAAGGCTACTATATTGATGATTCCCACGACCCCGCCGACAGAATCGCCGCCCTGAAACTCGCATTCGAAACAGACAAACTCCCACTTGGCATCTTCTATACCAGCCCAGACAAAACCACCTACGAACAAAATACCCCCGCCTTCAAAGAAGACAAAACCCCTCTATACTACCATCAACCCGACAATAACACTCTTATAAAACTCATAAACTCCCTCCGTTATAATTAGAGCTTTGTCCCAATGCAGTGTTAGCCTCTCCTGAGCTTGCCGAAGGAAAGTGGCAATTTCACCACTCCAATATTCAATCCCGCCGCCGAAATAAGCTAACTTCTAACTCCTGTAAATCAACCACGCCGGCCCTATTGACGTTTAAAGATTTCCCGATACACATTTTCATAACCCTCAGCCATTTTGTCTGTGGTGAAATTTTGTTCCACGTGCCGTCGGCACTTCTCGCGGTCGAGCTTACCGACTTTTCCAGCCGCTCTTACAGCCTCGTCAACATCGTTGACCAGAAAGCCGGTCTCTCCGTCCGCGATAACCTCCCTGCACGAACCCAAATCCATCGCAATTACGGGGACGCCGCCGGCGTTGGATTCGGCCATCACCAGACCGAATCTTTCCGGGATGGTATTCAAATGCAATACGGCCAGCGCTTCCCCAAGCAACTCGTCCCGCCGGGCATGATCCACCGGACCAATAAAATGAATGAGAGAATCGTCAACGTGCGGTTTTATCAAACGGTCGAAATATTCCTGGTCCTGAATTATTCCCGCTATCACAAGTTCAATGCCCGTCTTTTTCGCTACCTCAATCGCCAGATGCACTCCTTTATCCATGTGTATGCGACCGAAGCTTACCAGCTTTTCGCCTGCCGTTTGACGAAACGTAATTTCCGATAAGTCTATACCGTTGTAAACCGTCGCTAAATACCGCAACTCCGCGTCACGGTCGGCATCACTTATCGACACGTAATAAGTATCCTTGTAGTTGCGGTAAACACGAAGTATATCGGGCGAGGAAAAACCGTGAATTGTCGTCAACATCGGCGGCTTTATCAATCGACTGTACGTAAGAGGCAGGTAATCGAAATTGTTATGAATCAAGTCGAACTCATCCGCCTGCTCCATACAGAATCCAACGTGCAGACACTCCGACACTTTCGGTATTTGCGACCGGTCTTCCTCATAACCTTTTTCAACAATACTCCGCAGTTCACCCTTCGTATAAGATTCTGACGTTGCAAAAAGGGTAATATTTTTCCATCCCCGCGCGATTAGACCCTCGGCTATGTTGCCCGCTACGGTCTCCCATGCACCATAAGCCTGCGGAGGCGTCCGCCACGCCACCGGCGAAAGAATCGCTATACGCTTGCTCTTAATATCCATTCTCGCTACCTACACACCTGCCAAAACAACCTC
>CAZGGE010000019.1:0-12089 GCA_964524285.1 uncultured Pirellulales bacterium | reverse complement strand
ACAATACCACACTACCAGCATATACTCAATCGTTACCTTCCAGGCTGCCCGTAACGTAAACCACACATTTCCCTGTAAAAGCGGATTTTTCTTGACATTTATATACCAACATGGTAAAAAATAGGATAGATTTCGAAAAGCATTTGCCCTTGTCAAAGGCGTCCGGGCAGGGGGGTGGAGGTGGAGCAATTAACCCATTGCTTGAAACAACAGCGATAATACTCGCGGCAGGTATTGCAATTTATCTGGCACACACCCTTTCTAAAAGACCGGGCACGCTTTGGATAATCGCCTATTCCTGCGGACTCTCTCTCATAGCTTTGCTCGTCGCCGCCAGATGCTGCAATTGCCTGAAATTTACGCAGCCTTTCTCATGGCTCGTTACCGGAAGAGCAAAAATTATCGTTTTGTGCATGGGCGTTACTCTCGGACTCACAAGCCCCTTGTCAAGGCTGCGAAACCGCTTCGAAAAGGCTGCCGTATGCACCCTCATGACCGTGGTACTCGTCTGGTTTTGCGTTCTGCCGTTCCTTTATCCCGCCTTGACTTGTTCAAAACTTTCAACTCTCGATAACAATCTCGACTCAGACGGAATATGCCGACAAACAACCGATTATACCTGCGGCCCCGCCGCGGCGGTTACAGCCCTGCAAACCCTCGGCCTTCATGCCCGTGAAGGCCAACTCGCCGTACTCTCACACTCCAGCCCCGTTCTCGGCACACTGCCTCGGTGTCTCTGCAAGGCAATCAAAGCCCGTTACCCACGTGAAATTATAAACTGCTCCTATCAGCGGTTTAATTCGATTGACGAACTCAAAAACAACCTGCCCGCCTTGGCGGTACTGAAGAGAAGAGTATTTTGGGACCATTGCGTCGCGGTGCTCGAAGTTTCCGACAAATCCGTCGTCTTTGCCGACCCCGTCGAAGGGAAAAAACGTATCCTTACCGCGGAATTTGAACAAATGTGGCGGTTCACTGCAATTTCCATATACCCTTCTCGCCCCGCCGGCAGTTGATATGTCTCCGATTAAACTCCAAATCCTTACCCGCCTTTAGTTAAAATCGAACACCCGCTGCGACCTGGCTTAACGGATTTTCACCTCCACCGTGCCATACTGTTGGCACTGACCCCAAGGAAAAGTGTAATCTTTTACCCCGATAAACGATGTTATACTCATGAACGCAAGTGAATATAACAACTTTTGCAAAACCTGAAAGGCGCCGGCCGGGCTGATTTACTTTCGAGGGGGCAGCCCGGCTGGAATTTTTCCCAAAAAAACATAAATGCCCTTATTATGACGGCATTATTTACGCTGCTCTTACCTACTAAAACAGTGCCCACCTGCATGAAAAACTCATTGACCAAGCCGCTTTTTATAAAGCCTGGTCTCGAGCGATTTTTGCCAGGATGTCCAGTTTGAATCGTTCGATTCATTCGCTATCGCAGAACTTACCTGGTTTATCTTGGCGTCGAGATTATCAACATAGCTTACCATAAATGCCTCCGCGGTAGCCGGCAGCTTCGGCGAACCAAATTCGTACTGACCGTGATGCGAAAGTATAATATGCCCCAGTGCATCCAGTATCTGCCTGTCGATGGTTTGACCCTTTCCACTCAACTCTTCCGCTTTCTTGTTTAATATTAAAAGACCCTGTGCGAGATGTCCCACTAACTGACCTGAATCCGTATATGAAAAAGCAGTCTCGTAAGTAAGTTCAACAGTCTTGCCGATATCGTGCACCAGAATACCCGCCAGTACCAGGTCGGCCTGCACCTCGGGATAAAAAGGCAGTAGGGCCGACGCCACACGAAGCATATTATGCGTATGCTCCAGAAGCCCCCCTAAATAATTATGATGCAGCTTCACCGCCGCCGGCGCACGGCAAAACCGCTTCATCAATTCGCCGTCGTTCAAAAACTCCCGCACCAGCAATCTCAACTGCTTATTCTTAATCTGGTTTAATATACTCTTCATCTCGTCGAACATCTGCCCTGTGTCTTTACTGCTCTGTCCGAGATAATCCTCAAGCTGAACCCTGCCGGCATCTATTACACTTATATGATTGACAACGATTTGAAGGTTGTTCTGATATAGCTCACTCTTTCCCTGAAGGTGTACGAATCCCGCCTGTGGCAGCGCATTATATATCTTCTCCGTCGCCTGCCACATTCGCCCGTTGACCCTGCCCGTCCGGTCCGACAGAAACATCGCTATGTACAAATCACCCCGCGTCGTACTTCGCAGTATCGGATTTGCTATCATGTAAACATCGTCGATTTGTTCGCCCGGAATCAGTTCGTTGATAAACCTGTGGTCCATTCTCTACCTCAAATATAGATAATTATAAATGTTTCACTATACTAACCGAATCGGCCACGTTCCGCAAGCATGAAAAAACGCATTCTCCGAATGTCCGGCAGCCTGAAACTAACTTTGCTTTTTTCGATTGACTTTATCCAGTTGAGATTCCACATGCTTCACCGTCGCACGGTGCTTTTCGATTTCCCTCTTAAGCTCCGCCACAACTTCAGGATACTGAGCCGAAATATCGTATTTTTCCGAAGGATCATGCTCAAGCTGAAAGAGCAAAGGCTGCTCATGTTCCGTTATCCCGTGCTTTGCTCCGTACGGATTTTCAGGCACACTAACCAGATGCGCCTTCCACGGGCCTTTACGAACGGCCGTCAGTCGTTCGCCGATATAGTAAAAAATCAATTCGCGACACTTGTCGCTCGACCCCCTCAGTACTTCGCTCATGTCCCTGCCGTCGATTATCCTGTCCTTCGGCGGGCCCGCTCCCGCTATGCTTAAGCACGTGGGCATGATATCGAGAGTACTCGTAATCGCAGCACTTACTGTTCCCGCAGTTATCTTTCCAGGCCATCTCGCGATAAAAGGTTCTCTGAAACCACCCTCCCAGCTCGTTCCTTTGCCTCCGCGAAGCAGACCCGCCGAACCACCGTGGAGCTTCTTCGCCAGCCACGGCCCGTTATCGCTGGTAAACATCACCAGAGTATCATTATCAATACCCGAAGACTTCAGTTTTCCGAGAATCTGACCGACACTCCAGTCAAGCTCCTCAACAACGTCCCCGTACAAACCACGCCTGCTCGTACCGTCGAAATCCTCGGACGAAAAAAGAGGGACGTGAGGAAATGTATGAGCAAAATATAGAAAAAACGGGCCTTCTTTGTTCTCCTCTATAAAATTTAACGCCTCCTCCGTGTAACGCTTCGTCAGCGTATTCTGGCGAGCCGGCTTTTCAATAACCTCTTCATTCCGCATCAAGGGCGTCGGGTGCATGTCGTTGCTGTAAGGAATGCCGTAATAATAATCAAAACCGTGATTTCTCGGCAGATACGGTGCCAGATGACCAACATGCCATTTGCCGATACAACAAGTCGAATACCCCTTTTTCTTCAACGCCTCGGCAACAGTAATCTCCTCCGCCGGCAAACCCCCACGAGAAAAAGGAAAAAGTACCCTGTATCGATTTCCGCACATCCCGCTTCTTATGGGAAGTCTCCCCGTTAAAAGCGCCGCCCGGCTGGGTGTACATACGCTGGCCGCCGAGTAAAATTGTGTCAGCTTTATCCCCTCCGCTGCCATCCGGTCAAGGTTATCAGTCATCAATGTCGGATGCCCCAAACAGCTCAAATCTCCGTAACCCAAATCGTCCGCAAATATAACCACGATATTGGACCGCTTGCCAAAAATCCCTCCCGCTGCAAAAAGCTCACCGCCCCGACACCCCGTCATCGCCGCTGCTGCACTCGTACACGCTAATCCCAGAAAATTCCTTCTCGTTATCGAATCAGTCATCGCTCGAGCTCCTGATAAACTTTCCCGCAACCGCAAACTTAACCAGCCGCTCTTGTATAATCTGCTTCATTGCAATATTACACTCTGTAATGCCTGCGCAGAAGATAAGGCACAAAGGCCGTAACATCAAGCTTTCTTTGACGCCTTCCGGCACCAATAACACCACATAAGCCCGATTTCACCTTGCAAACGTCCCTGTTTTGAAATATAAGTGCCCAAAAGAATAATGTAAAAACGGGAAAGGCATACTAAAAATGAGATACAGCCGAATGCTCATACCCACCGTTAAGGAAATCCCCGCCGACGCGGAAATTCCAAGCCATCAACTTATGATTCGAGCCGGCCTGATGCGAAAGCTCGCCAGCGGAACTTACACATACCTGCCGCTCGGCTTTCGCTGCCTCCAAAAGGTGATAAACATCGTGAGGCAGGAAATGGACTACGCTGGCGCCCAGCAGATTCTGATGCCCGCAGTCCAACCAATAGAACTCTGGCAGCAAACCGGTCGAGACACCGACTACGGACAAACCATGGCAAAATTTTGCGACAGACACCAAAGATGGAACGTAATCGCACCAACCGCAGAAGAAGTCGTAACCAGCCTCGCCGCCAACGAAATTAGCTCATACAAACAACTGCCGTTCAATATCTATCAAATCAGCTTCAAATTCCGCGACGAATTCCGACCACGCTTCGGCGTCCTTCGAAGCCGCGAATTCATAATGAAGGATGCTTACAGTTTCCACCCCGACCCGCAAAGCCTTGATGAAACCTACACTCGAATGTACGAAACGTACTGCCGCATTTTCAAGCGTTGCGGCCTCAAATACGTCGTCGTCGAAGCTGAATCAGGTGAAATGGGAGGCTCCGGCTCCCACCAGTTCACCATTCCTTCCGACTCCGGTGAGGACATTATCGTACACACCGAAGACAACTCTTACGCCGCAAACATCGAAAAAGCCGCCGTCGACCCGCTGTCCGAGCAAAAAACCGACACCGAAATCCCGCCCGCCGAGACGGTTCACACTCCCGATGTCGGCACAATCGAAGCCGTCTGCAACTTTCTAAACAATAAACCATCCGACATGATTAAAACGCTGATCTTTAACGCCGGTGATAACACCGTTGCAGCCCTCGTAAGAGGAGACCATGATTCGAACGATGAAAAGCTCACCCAGGTACTAAAAGGACAGACGCCCAGACTCGCCGACCAAGAAACTATTGAAAAAGTTACCGGTGCGGCTGTCGGGTTCGCAGGCCCAATGAAACTCGCTGAAAAAGTTAACAAAATTATCGTCGATTATGCAGTCGCCGCCATCCCCGTCGGCGTTACCGGAGCAAACAAAACAGACTACCACCTTCGAAACGTCGTACCCGGACGGGACTTCCCTCTCACAGGGAAAAACATCATTAAAGCGGATATAAGAAACGCCGTCGAAGGTGATAATTATAATGGAAAAAAACTAATATTCAAAAGGGGTATTGAAGTCGGACAGGTCTTCAAGCTCGGCACCAAATATTCCAGGAAGCTCAATTGCACCTTCCTCGACGAACAAGGCAATGAAAAAGTTTGCACCATGGGTTGTTACGGCATAGGCATAAACCGAATCGTGGCCGCCGCTATAGAAACCGGTAACGATAAGGACGGTATAATCTGGCCAATCTCCATCGCTCCCTTCCAAGTCCTCGTTACCTCAATTAACCAGGATGACAAAAAAGTCGCAGATACCGCCGATGATATCTACAAAAAACTTCAAAATGAAAACGTTGATGTCCTACTTGACGACCGCGACATGAGAGCAGGCGTTAAATTCAAAGACGCAGACCTGCTCGGAATTCCAATCAGAATCACAGTAGGAAAAAAATCACTTGCACAAGAAAAAGTTGAAATCAAGCTGCGCCGTGAACCCCACCGCACTCTCGTTCCCGTAAACCAGGCCGTTAATAAAACCATCGAACTCATTGATACATTGAAAAAACAGCTAAAACCCTGAAAATATGTTGGGCAGTTATGTGGCAGCTAAAGAATCCAAACCCCGTAAAAATCATTGTCGGAATTCTTGCCGCAGAAAATAACTGCCTTCAAAATGCAATTGAAATGCTGCAAAACCAGCTCGGCCCTGTCGACATGCAAAGCGATATTTGGCCCTTCGAACAGACAGATTATTACCGACGCCAAACAGGAAATAATATACTCAGGCAATTCGTCAGCTTACAGAACCTCATTGAACCCGGCCGACTCGCCGAAATCAAAATCCAAACCAATAAAATGGAGCAGCAACTTGCCCAGAGACTTAACCTTGACCTCCCAAGACCTGTTAACCTCGACCCCGGAATAATCGAACCCTCAAAGCTGATACTCGCTACAACAAAAAACTATTCACATCGTATCTACATCGGAAATAAAATCTACGCCGAAGTTACTCTCATCTACGACAGAAAAAAGTGGCGGCCGTTCGAATATACCTATCCCGACTATCGCAGAACCGACTACTTTCGTTTCTTCGATAAGGTACGAAGTCGCCTTCTAAAACAGCTAAAATCATGACAACAACCCGGGCAGGCATATTACTGTTCGTATTTTCCTTTGCCCTGTCGGCCCTGCTGACGGCGGCCGTAAAGAAACTCGCCATAAGCGCAAATTTTATCAGCAGACCGACCGCCGATAGATACAAAAAAACTACCACTCCCCTCGGAGGCGGCATCGCTATCGTCGTAACATTTCTCACCGCTGCTGCTTTGACATTGTTCTGCCTCGCATACGTTCGGCCGTTGGGAACGGCCCTCGACGTTAAGGTCTGGCATAATTCAAACGCCCTCGAAAATGCCGCAAACCAGCTTTTACTGCTGATGTGTGTGCTGATGCTGTTCATCCTGGGACTTTGGGATGATAAAAAGCAACTCGGCCCCATCATTAAACTGATTTTGCAGTTCATTGTCGCATTCCTCGCCGCGACACTCGCTGACGTCCGCGTCGAGCTTTTTATTGAAAACAAAATCGCCACCACCGCTCTCTCTGCCTTATGGATGGTGCTAATCATTAATGCCTTCAATTTCCTTGACAACATGGACGGCCTCGCCGCCGGTATCGCCGCCATCGCTTCCTGCATACTCCTCTTCGCCGCTGCAATAAGCCAGGAAACGTTTACATGTATCCTCGCTATAATATTCATCGGCGCTCTCGCAGGTTTTTTGCTCTTTAATTTCCCTCCTGCAAAAATCTTCATGGGCGACGCCGGCTCACTTCCACTCGGATTCATCGTCGCTGTTTTCACTCTCAGAACCACATACTACCAGGAAGCAGCTGGCACACATACATATCCTATTTTTCTGCCTGCTCTTGTCATGGCAGTGCCATTATACGATTTCATAAGCGTAAGCCTGATTCGTATCTGCCAGGGAAAAAGCCCCCTCGTCGGCGACACTCAGCATTTCTCGCATCGACTTAAAAACCGCGGCTTGACAGATACCCAGACCGTACTGACCCTTTATCTGGCAACTCTGTGCACCGGTCTTGGCGCAACTTTTCTCTACCAGGTCAACCTCGCCGGCGCAATCCTCATCTTCACACAAACTTTTATGATTTTAGCTATAATAGCAATATTTGAGACCACCGGCCCAAATGAAAAAACAAAGTAAAAAACACACAAAAAAGCCGACAGGACTGGCTGTACTCGAATATCTTCTCCTCGCAATGTTTCTCGCAATACTTGCCCTCCGCACCACATTAACCGAAGGCATCAATCCCCAGTCTCTTAATCAACCTCTCACTTTAGGACAGAGCGTATTCAGCATCGTTATGTCCGGCTTGCTGCTCCTTTCGTTTGCCCTCTGGATGCTTTGGTTTTTTCTCTCCGGCAAAATCAGCTACCGCCTTACAAAAATGGAAATCGGCCTCGCAATCCTGACAGTCGCCGCGGTTATCGCCTGCGCATTTGCGCCGAACAAAAGAGCGGCAATTACACACGCACTCTCACTGCTCGCTCCATTCTACGCCGCCATAGTTCTCGTACAATTGCTCGACTCGCCGGCAAAAATTATCCTCACCCTCATTTTCATCATTGCACTCGCTCTAACAACTGCATATCAATGCACAGAGCAGTATTACTCTACAAACCAGGCCCGTATTGACCGCTACGAAAGCAGACCCCTGACCATCCTTCAACCCCTCGGCATCGAAAAGGGAACGTTCAATCACATGCTGTTCGAACATCGTCTATACTCAAAAGACGTCAATGGCTTTTACACCACTGGCAATTCCGCCGGCTGCTTCCTCCTGATAGCTGCCTTCACCTGCGCAGCCATTATCGTATGGAAATTTTCCAATCGCCATTCCGAAGACCTTTGGCCACTGTGGATTATTACGGGTTTGATAGCGCTCGCCGCCATCATCTTCGCCCTCGCACTTACAAAAAGCAAAGGGACCATCGGTTCCACCGTCTTGGCGGCCCTGATGCTGGCCGTTTTCTTCGCATTCCGTAATTGGCTAAAAGCTAACAAAAAATCACTTTTGGCCATCGCAGCTCTGCTCATGATAACCGCCGCCTCCGCTCTTATTGCCTGCGGCATACGCCACGACTCACTTCCCGGCGGAAATTCTATGCACGTCCGATGGCAATATTGGGTCGCCTCAATAAAAATGTTCTGCAAACACCCACTCACAGGCGCAGGACCCGCTAATTACGGAAATCACTACACCGAATTCAAACACCCCGGCGCCATAGAAACCGTAGGAGACCCACACAATTTCCCGCTCAGCCTGCTCACACAGTACGGGCCGCTTGGCTTGATTGGATTTGCTTTGGCAATCTTTTCTCCTCTGTGCAAAATTCTTTTCCCACGAAACCTCCCTCCACCAGCCTTTGATAAAACAAACCACTTTACCGCCCGCGCCGGGACTTACCTTGTAATTGCCTCCGCCGTAATGCTGGCCGTCAGGCCGGCCCTGCTGCCAATTACCGGCCCCGCTTTATTCGAAGAAACAATCGCTGCTGCAATCGTCCTCTACATATTTCCCGTCGCCGTTTTTGTCATTGGTTTTATCCTCGTCGCACTCGGGACAAAGCCGGCCCTGAAACACAGCTTAAATCACATCAAACCATTCCTGTTCGTCGCCTGCATCGCCGTGCTGATTCACAATCTCATAGACTTTGCAATCTTCGAGCCGGGAATACTGATGTCATTCCTTGCACTGATTGCCTGTCTTATCGCTGTCAATTACACAACCCGCAAAAAATTTACCACCATCCTCGCCCGCAAATGGCCTCTAAAAATAATAATAATTGCTGCCTTTTCCGCTCTCTCCGCAGCATATATCTTTTTTGCGATTGTCCCCGACGCAAGGGCAACCTCTTTCGCTAAGTCCGCTCACCAAGCCACCGCCCGGGGAAAAAACCACACCGCTCTGCAACTACTGAAAAAAGCCGCCACCGCCGACCCCCTCGACCCCGCACCGTTAAAGCTCAGTGCAAAACTCTATCTCCAGCAATACAACCAGTATAAAAATACCGGTTTACTTCATAAATCCCTCGCCGCTCTAAAACAGGCTGTTTCCCGCAATCCCGCCGACTACAAATGCTTCGAACACCTCGCCGAAGTCTATAACCATCTGGCAGAAGCTGAAACCGGTGAAGCCGGCAAATGGCTGAATAAAGCTTCCCTCGCCTCAAAAAAAGCTATAAACAGATACCCCGGCTGTGCCAGACTCAGAATCCGGATGGCACAAATCGCTGAGAAACTCGAAAAACCACAACTCGCAGCAGAACAATACAAACAGGCTATCGAAATAGAAAATGCCTACCGAACGGAATTTAAAAAAATGTTCCCCGACGAACCCGTATTCAGCCGACTCGGCAGCGACGAATATGAATTGGCAAAAAAACGCCTGAAAATACTTGAAAATTAACCGCTCATAAAAAATTCTACCGAATATTAAGGAACATATATGCCCCGCAAATACAGAACACCCGCAAACAAAAAACCACACTATAACAAACAACTTCTCAAAAGAAGAAACTTCCTTAAATCTATAGGCCTGGCCTCGGCGTCATTCGCCCTTAACGGGTGCTCCCAGAAACCATTCATCAACACAACAAAACAAAAACCCAACATCCTCTGGATTACCTGCGAGGACATCAGCACCATGCTCGCCTGCTTCGGCGACAACTACGCCGTCACCCCAAACCTCGACAGACTCGCCGCACAGGGCTTCATATACAAAAACGCCTTCGCAACTGCACCCGTATCTGCTCCCGCTCGCTCCTGTTTAATCACCGGCATCTATGCAACCTCGCTCGGCACACAACATCTCCGCTCAGATATAAACCTGCCTGACCACATAAAGCCCTTTCCCAAATACCTCCGCCGCGATGGGTACTACTGCTCAAACAACAGCAAAGAAGATTACAACTTCGCCTCTCAAAACGCATGGGATGATTCCAGCAAAAAAGCTCACTGGCGAAACCGAAATCCCTCCCAGCCCTTCTTCGCCGTCTTCAACCTCGGCAGCACGCATCAAAGCCAGGTAAACCTCTCCGACAACGTCTTTCAAAAAAAATACGCCCGCCGTCTCCAGACTGACCGAATACACGACCCCGAAAAAGCTAATCTACCTCCTTTCTATCCGGATACTCCTTTTGTCCGCAAGGTCTGGGCAAGATATTACGACCTCGTTACAATAATGGATAAACAGGTCGGCATACTCCTTAATTGGCTCGAAGCAGACGGCCTCGCTGAAGATACAATTGTTTTCTTCTTCTCCGATCACGGAACGGGCCTGCCACGCCACAAAAGAACACTCTACGATACCGGCCTGAAAGTCCCCTTAATCGTCCGGTTCCCCAAAAAATACCGACACCTCGCTCCCGCCGAAAAACCCGCAACCATCAATCAACTTGTCAGCTTCGTCGACTTCGCACCCACCGTTCTAAAGCTCGCTTCTTTACCCATCCCTCAACACATGCAGGGCCGGCCATTCCTTGGAACAAAAAAAGAACACCCCAGAACACAAATCTTCGCCGCCGCCGACAGGGTCGACGAAGCATACGAAATGTCACGCTGCGTCAGGGACAAACGCTACAAATACATCCGCCACTACATGCCGCACCTGCCCTGCACCCAGCCGAGCTACTACATGGACAACTCCCCAATCATGCAACACCTCCGCACACTCAACGCCGCCGGCAGGCTCATCGGCCCTCAAAAAACCTTCTGGCAACCCCAAAAACCACACGAGCAGCTTTACGACACACTCCACGACCCTCACGAAATAAAAAACCTCGCCGACTCACCTGCACATCAACAAATACTCACCAAAATGCGTAAATCGCTTGACAAATGCTTATCCGACACCCGCGACACCGGCTTCCTCCCCGAACCACAAATGCACATACGCGCAAAAAATTCAACGCCTTACCAAATCGCACAAAACCACACCACATACCCCCTGAATCGAATCACCGCAGTCGCCGAACTCACAGGCAAAGGTCCAGCACAACTCCCAAAAATCCTAACAGCACTCCGCGATACCGACCCCGCCGCACGATACTGGGCAATAATCGCACTGCGAAACCTCGAACCCGCTCTCATCCCAACAGAACATTTGACCCCGATGCTCAGCGATTCAGCACCCTCCGTCCGTTTCGAAGCCGCCGGATTACTCTGCCGTCAAAAATCCTCCGCCCAAGCACTCGACGTCCTTCGACAAGGCCTCAAAGATGACCGCCCCTATGTCAACCTCTACGCAGCCAGAACCCTGCAAAACCTCAAAGAAAAAGCCTGCCCCGCAAAAAAAGAGATGAAATACGCCCTCGATGTCTATCAACCCGACGAAAAAAAAGCAATGTGGCGGCTCTTCGCCTCCTGGTCACTCAAGCAAACCATCCAAAACTGCTCCGGATAACACACACAAACTCACTGCATCAACCCGTCGTCTGCTAAATCTCCTTGACAACCGCATCCGGTATATCGAAATTGCTGTAAACGTTCTGAACGTCGTCGTGGTCGTCCAGGTCATTCATAAGCCCCAGCAACTTCGCCGCCTCCTCACGCCCCTCAACCGTTACCGTACTCTCGGGCACCATTGATATCTCCGACGTCCCCGTCTCAATCTCATTCTCCTCCAGTTGTCGCTTCAGCCCTTCAAAAACGCCCGGCTCACAAGTTATCTCATACACCTCACCGGTATTCTCCATATCATCCGCACCAGCCGAAAGCGCAATATCCATCAGTTTATCCTCACCGGCAGCATTCGTCACCACCGTCACC
>CAZGGE010000018.1:4467-29113 GCA_964524285.1 uncultured Pirellulales bacterium | reverse complement strand
TACGGGCAGCCTCCACTGTGAAGGTCTTCTCTAACGGGGAGCTTCTGAACACAGACAGAAAACTTGACGTGGCTATCTCAGGTGACGGATTTCTCCAGATTACATTGCCAAATGGAGAAACAAGATATACTCGTGACGGCGCACTGCAAACAAACAATGAAGGCAGAATGGTTACAAATTCGGGCTACGACATAGAGCCGGCTGTAAGTATTCCTACAGACGCCGCATCGGTGGATATTGGCAAGGACGGAAGCGTTAACGTTACTACATCCGACGGAACACAATCTGTTGCGGGAACCATACAATTAGTCAGATTCCCCAACCCTTCAGGCCTTTCCAGCGAAGGGGACAATCTGCTGTCGGAAACAGAGGCCAGTGGTGCCCCCACTACCGGAACAGCAGGACAGGATGGTTTCGGTACAATACTGTCCGGTTTCCTTGAAAAATCCAACGTACAAATGGTAAAAGAACTGGTCAATCTTATCACAGCCCAAAGAGCATACGAGATAAACTCACGCGCAATAAAAGCCGGCGATGAAATGCTCAGAACCGCAAATCAAATAGCAGGATAAAACCTTATGACCAACTTCAAAACTAATACCTCTATCATGGCAATCATGACTATTTTAACCGCGGCTTCTGTCAATGCACAATCTCCGCTCGAAAACAGGGACCCGGACACACCCCTCCGTATGCATATACTACGGCAAGTTGAAATAGAAGACAGCGTGATTAACCTCGGCCAAATAAGCGTTATGCAAGGCCCACAAGTTCTGAAAAGCAGGGCAGAAAAAATTACGCTGGGCAGAATCTCTTTACCCCAACAGAAAGTTATAATCAATAAGTCGACAATCATCAGCAGGCTCGCATGCAGCGGCATACCCCCCTCACGGTATAAGTTAACCGGTGCTGTTCAAACAAGTGTAACCAGACAGCTCAAAACTATCGAAAGTAATCAGCTCGTTAAAATTGCGCGAAGGTTTATAGAGAATAAATTGCCCGCCGGCTCTGTATGCAAATTAGTAACTGAACGAAAACCGGATGACTTGTTACTGCCGGAAGAATGTAATGATGTGGAATTGTACCCGAAGCTCGTAGCTCGTCAGCCGAATGTAGTTAAGATTCGAATTATGCAAAAACAGCAGGATAAGCAATCCGTTGTCGGCGATGTGGTTTTCAGACTGAAACATAATTGTAAAAAAGCTGTTACCAAAACTGATATTCCCGCCGGCAAGACTATAACAACAAAAAACACCGAATTAAAGCAAACCATATCCGAATATCCACAGCCTGAAGACTGGTTCAATCCATTCGGATTTGTTACCCGCTATCCCGTGCCCGCCGATACCGAAATTCACCCCAATATGATTGCGCCGCAGCAGGAACCGGTGATAATCAAACGCAGACAGAGTGTCATTATTCGGGTAAAGAGACCCGGCTTATTAATTACGGTTACGGGCCAGGCTCTTGAACAGGGTCGCATCGGTCAGCAGATTAAAGTTAGAAACGTTGATTCAAATCGTGTTATCATCGCAAAAGTAAACCAGGACGGAACCGTTGAACCGATACTTTAAGGAAAAAACAAATGAATAGGAAGATTTTGATTATGTTAGTACTCGCTGTTGGTATTGTTGCTTTATCGCCGAATCTTAAGGGAGACTCCATCTGGGCTAAAAGGGATAAAAATATGGGTGATTTATACACGGATGATGTAGCCCGAAGAATCGGCGATGTGTTGACCATAAAAGTTTCTGAAGACAGCACTGTTGACAACAAAGCAAAGAGAAATCTCAACAAAAACACCAGCCGCTCAACGACCTTTAACGGAGAGCTTGGAAATTTCGCCGATATAGGCGAGTTCGGGATGTCGGCATCTTCCAAAAACGAACTCACAGGCAAAGCCGACCTCAAGGATGAACGCAGTTATGTTGATTCGATAACCGTAGTGGTAGTTGATGTTATGCCCAACGGCAATCTCGTTGTCCTCGGCACACGCGAAAGAGACATAGCCGGTGATGTCCAGAAAATAGAAGTAAGCGGACTCGTAAGGGTAAATGATATCGAGTTTGACAATACCATCAAGAGTGAAAATGTGGCTAATTTCCGTGTAGTTTCAAAAAATGCCGGAGTCGGCGAACCTTATACACGACAAAGCTGGCTCGGAAGAATACTCGACGTAATCTGGCCGTTGTAGAGAGGACCTTCTTATGAAAAGACTCGGCATTTTGCTGTTAACAATATTTCTGCTTGCAGAACCCGCTTATTCCCGCAGGATTAAGGATATCGTGAACGTCCAGGGAATTCGCGGTAATCCACTTCGCGGTATCGGGTTGGTAATAGGATTGGCTGATACCGGCGACAGCAGCCTTCCCTCAAAAAGGATGCTTACAAATATTTTCAGGGATGCCGGACTTGTTCTTTCACCCGATGACTTTGACGGCAAAAATGTTGCAGTCGTCATGGTTACCGCTCTACTCGGACCTTTCCACCGCGAAGGCTCAAGAATTGATGTTGACGTTTCAGCAATGGGAGACGCCGAAAGCCTACAGGGTGGAATGCTTTTACCAACCCCATTGGAAGGCCTTGATGGTCAAGTCTATGCAATAGCTCAAGGCTCACTTTCCCTCGGGGGCTGGGGTGCCACCGGAGAAAATGCCTCCATTACAAAAAACCATCAGACCGTCGGGCGAATACCTGCAGGCGCCATAGTCGAAAAAGCCGAAGTTGCAAAATTCATTCAAAGTATCGCCGGACGGAAGTTCGTAACGCTAAATTTACGAAATCCTGATTTCTCTACAGCAAAACATATAGCCGAAGCCATTGATGACCTTTATAAACAAAGCTCCACCGTTATTGATGCAGGCACCATAAACGTAATAATACCCGAGAAAATAAAAAATACAGATATAGCAGACTTCATTGACAAAATAACCGCCCAGGATGTTCAGGTAGATACCCCGGCCGTGGTCGTCGTAAACGAACGCACCGGCACAATCGTAGTAGGGCAAAATGTCGGCATCTCAGAAGTAGCTATTGCTCAGGGAAGCCTTGTCGTAAAGATAAAAGAAACCGCAAACGTCTCTCAGCCGGTTGCTCCATTCTCCGATGCCGGCAGCACCGAAGTTATACCTGAGACCATTCTCGGGGTGCAGGAGCAACAGGCTCATTTGATTCGTCTGCCCGAATCTGTCACGGTCTCCGAGCTTGCAAAATCGCTCAACGCCGTGGGCGCCTCACCGCGGGACCTCATAGCTATATTCAATGCACTCAAAAAAGCCGGTGCCCTTCAGGCAAAGCTTGAGATAATGTAGGAGTAAAAAAATGCAAATCAGTGAACTAATACTAAGCCAGCCCGTTTCACCGCCGGCTTTTCTCCATAAAGCTCAGAACACAGACAGGCTTTCAAAATCACAAATGCAGACTAAGGAGGTCGCCAAAGAATTCGAAGCTATCCTCCTGAACAAACTAATGGAGAAAATGAACAGCACGGTCGGCGATGTGGGAGGTGATAAGAAAGCGGCATCAAAACAAATCGACGGGCTTTTCTCATTTTATCTATCCAGACACCTTGCAAAAAATGGTGGACTGGGAATCTGGAAAGATGTGTACCAGTTCTTTAACGATATTGAAAACGCCCCACCCCAAAAAAATTCCATAGAAGGTAGCGCATGATATCCACAAAATACAACAAAGACAAACTTCTCGAACAGTTGTTCAGCATCATCGATAATGATATAAAGCATCTCCGGCAAAACCTGCATCATCTCGATGAACTGCGGGTTTTAGTGGTCAAGCGCGATGACCAAAATCTCGCAAATTTACTTGAAGTGATCAGAAACGACGTAAAAACCTCTGACTCAAATAAAAAAACCCGAACACTCATTATAAAACAGCTCTCTCAGGCTCTTGGCTGTGAAAATGAGCACATCACTTTGAATCAACTTGCCCAGAATCTCCCCCCTGACAGCAGAACACAATTGCTTGAAAAAAAACAGCAACTGAAAAACCTTATCGCCCGTCTCAAAGCTGAACACGTCGCTACCGTTGATTTACTGACGGATTGTGAAAGGTTCAATCGGCTACTGCTTAATGCTGTTTTCAAACGAAGCAACGGCCGGCTGACTTATAATCATACGGGGGCGAGTGAAAATAACAACAACAACAAATTTGTGGACATGAAATACTGATAACCTCCCGGACAAGGGAAAACAATGCTGAATTTTAACATAGGACTTAGCGGCATACACGCCGCCGAAAAAGCCTTCGATATAATCGGAAACAACATCGCAAACGCTGCAACCGAAGGCTATCATCGCCAGGATATCGATCTGTCCCCCCTGCATACCACACAGACAACAACCATAATCACCGGCGGAGGTGTTGAAATAAAAAGCATAACCCGGGCAATAGATGGTTTGCTCGAACAGGAAATACTTCGTCAGGATGCGCTTCTGGAACATATTTCACAGGAACACGCCACACTATCCACGGTGGAAAATGCACTCGGAGAATTATCTTTGGACGAAGGAGGCCTCTCCGCCAGCATAGACAACTTCTTCGGTGCCCTGCAGGAACTATGTGCTCATCCTGCCGAAAGTATCTGGCAAAATCAGGTTATAAGTGCAGCACAAGAATTAACGAATCAATTTCGAACACTTGGTGAATTCCTTGACCAAATTCAGGACAACATCAAGCTTGAAGCCGACAATCTCACAGAGCAGGCAAACCTGCTGATTAATAAAATTGCAGAACTAAACGATAATATAGAAAAAGCGGAAATCAAAGGCGGACAGGCAAACAACCTGCGAGATCAAAGGGATAATTGCATTACACAACTTTCCAAAATTATAGGCGTTCAAACCCTCCAAAGAGAAAATGGCGTTACAAACGTAACAGCCTCGGGCGTTCCTCTCGTAACAGGTACAAACACCTCAGAGCTGGAAGTGGGCTTCGATGATAACGGTGATACGGGTCTGAGCATAAAAGGAGCTTTCAGCTATCATACCAATTTACAGGGAGGCAAAACAGGAGGGTTGCTCTCACTGAGAAACACTCTCATAAGCAATGTGCAAAGCGAGCTGGATACGCTGGCAAATGCCATCATACAAAACGTAAATAACTACCATGTTGAAGGTGTAGGTTCGTATGGTTCTTTCACAGAACTTTCAAGTCTGCCAATGTCAACTGATTCGCTTGCCGATTACGACCCCTCTGTTTCCGAAGGAACAATCTACATCAGGGTGATAGACACAAGCACGAACACCGTAACACGTAATGCTATTGATATCAGCTCGTCGGATTCACTAAGCGACGTTGCCGCGGAAATTGACGATATAGACGGCATCACCGCTGTGGCTACGCCGGCTAACGAGCTTAATATAACTGCAAATCCTGATTACGAATTTGACTTTCTGCCCGGCGTACTCACAGAACCAAACAGCAACACACTGAACGGAGACGCCGGCAATTCAATACCGGACGTTAACATCTCAGGGATATATACGGGCACACAAACACAGACCTATACCTGTACCGTCCTCGATGACGGTCAAGTCGGCAATACACAGGGACTCGAAATAAAAATCGAAGTCGGTGGACAGGAAGTCAGAACAATCGATGTGGGAAAAGGATATGCTGCCGGCGACCGCATAAGTATTGGGGATGGAATTTATATATCACTTGGAACGGGCGTGTTGAACGCCGACGAAACCTTCACAATTGAAGCTCTTGCAGATTCCGACACCTCGAAGATTTTGGCTGCTATCGGAATGAACACTTTCTTCTCAGGCAGCACGGCCTCGGATATTGCCGTTCGCTCGGATATTATCGCTGCCCCGGGAAGAATCGCCACTTCAATTGGACAGGAAATGACCGATAACACAAATGCTGCCAGAATGTATGAGCTCAAGGACCAGCAATTGAGCGACCTCAGTAATCTTTCACCTCCTGATTATTATAATCGTTTGGTAACTCGTCTCGGTCAGCAGCTCAATATCAAAAAAATGCGCCAGGATAATGTAGAAGTAATGGTGCAAAACCTGAACAACCAAAAGGGAGAAACAAGTGGTGTCAACATAAATGACGAAGCGGCAAAACTTCTGGTCTTTGAGCAAATGTTTCAGGCTATGTCAAAATATCTCGGTGCAATACAGAATTCACTCTCACAAGTTATGGCTATACTCGACGTGTAAACTATATTATCGACTCGGTGAAATAATGAGCGGCATATTATCAAACGTACAAAATAACGCAAGCTTCGCCTTAAAACGTAACGCCGAAGCTATGTCCATATTACAGGAACAAGCAGCTACCGGCTCGAGAATCAACAGAGCTTCCGATGCTCCATCAGCAGCTTTCAGAGTACTCGGACTAAAATCAGAGGCACGTAATCTGGCCACTTACATTGAGAACATCGATGAGGCTATCTCCTCATTTGAAATATCTTCCTCCGCAGTTACAAGTACCGTAGAACAAATGAGAGAAACAAAAACACTTCTGACACAGATTATGAACGGAACATACGATGAACAGGCACAAATGAGAATTGCCGACGGTGTAAATGATATACTCGAACAGGTCGTATCACTCGCTAATACAAAGCACAGTAATCAATACCTTTTCGGTGGCTCGAATACCCAATCTGCGCCTTACCATGTACAAAGAGAAAACAGAGATATCGTTAACGTTAATTACCAGGGAAGTCTCAACAATCGACAAATGCAGCTTGCGCCGGGCGTTACCTCAAACATTATGCTTGTGGGCCGGGAAGTCTTTCATTGCAACCAGCGAAGCGAACCCGTATTTATAGGCGAAACAGGTGCACAGGCAGGCAGTGGCACCTCCAACGTACAGGGGGATACCTGGCTCACTGTAATACACGACGGCTCCAATTACAAAATCTCCATAGACGACGGAGAAAGCTACGTTACCGTTCCGGATGGCGGCGAGGCAAACCAGGCGGTTACTCACTCAGAAACAGGAGAAGTGCTTTATGTGGATACTACAAACATTTCAAGCACCGGCACCGAACTGGTCAGAGTTTCAGGTACATACAGCGTATTCGAAACACTCATCAGTATCAGAGATATACTCAAAAATGAACGTGGTCTCTCTTCGGAAAAAGTACAACAACTTGCCGAAGATTCGGTAAGTGCTTTGGAAGAAGTCAATAATCAATTGTTACAAACTTCCACCTCAGTCGGTGCTAAAATCAACTTTCTCGAAAAACTTAAAGGAAACCTTGAAGATATTAAATTCAACAATGAAGAGCGAACCACTAGCCTGCAGGAAGCTGATATCGCACAGATTTCTATTGATATAACCCAACGAGAGGTTCTTTACCAGATATCCATAGCTGTTGTGGGAAAAATGATGTCTACTTCCTTGCTGAACTATATTTCATAAAAGCCGCAAAAGTTTAAAAATTTTTCATCCTGCGGTGGAAAAGGAAAAGTAAATATCTATCCAATAATTCAGTTCCTGCAGAGCTGAGTAAAACAAGACTGATTAACAGGCGATCAACAAGTAAAATTGTTAACTTTATTATATGAGGAGCGATAAAATGAACATGCAATCAAATTTCAATGAACTCGCCAAAGCCACCGAAATGATTCAATCCTCACGTTATTGCGAGGCCCTGGGCATTATACGTGAGTATCTGAATGTTCACCCCAAAGATTTTCAGGCCCTTTATCAGCAAGGTCTTATACTTCAGTATCTTGGCTATCGCGAAGATGCATTAAGGTGCTTCTCTGAGGCCTGGGCATTGCAAAATAATAATCCCGATATTGCAAAAAACCTTGCCGAGGCATATCTAAATGCAGGTAAACCATGCCACGCACGTCAAATTTTTCACCAAATGCAGCAGATGAACATACTTGGAACATCCATGCTAAACCGGACGGCAAATATCTTCCTCGACAGAAATAAAAAAGCCGAAGCAATCAACATGCTCCTCTGGTCTTTGAGTATAAATCCACAACAGGATAATATTGCCGACATGGCCGGTATAGTAAAAAGCCGCCGTCCAAAAATCGCCTTCTTCTGTGGCACTCACGGAACTGATTCAATTCAGGAAATCGCCGAATTCGTAAAAAATCGTTTCCCCGTCAGGTTTTTCGAAGGACAGGCCGAACAGGAACTGTATGACCTCATGAATTGGAGCGATATTTCATGGTTCGAATGGTGCAATGAGTTGATTGTCGAAACCTCAAGACTTCCCAAAAATTGCCGGATGATTGTAAGGTTGCACCAGTCCGAACTCGACAGCGACTGGCCACGCGAAACCCGGTGGGAAAACGTCCACGCTCTGTTTTTACAGGGTAACCCAGCCGCCAGACAACGATTGCTGTACACCGTCCCGGATATCGAGAATCGAACCAGACTGATAAATTTCGGTGGCAATATTAACCTCGAAAAATGTCGGTTCGTCGAAAGAACACGAGGCAAAAATATTGCCTGCATCGACCCAATAAACGCTGAAAATAATCCAATGTTGTTGCTGCAGTCCATGCAAAAATTACATTACATAGACTCCGAATACAAACTATACTTTTCGGCTCCATTTGAAAATGAAGCTGTCGAAAGTTACGTCCGGCATATGGTACAGCTTTTAGGTTTGGATGATGTGGTGTTCTTCCACAGCCCCGTCGAAGATTTCGATGCCTGGCTTGGAGATAAGCATTTCGTGGTATCGGCCGGCATCACAGGCACCTCGATAACACAGTTACTCGAATGTATGGCACGCGGCCTCAAGGTTATTCTGCACAACTATCCGGAAGCTTCGAAAACGTTTCCTCCGGAGCATTTGTTTAACATCTCCGAGGAATTCTGCAAGCTCATTCAATCCGAAGACTACCAACCGAAAAAATACCGCAGATTTATAGAAGATAATTATGCAGTGCATAATCACTTCGAGATAATCAACGATTTACTCACTGAAATAGAGTCAAGCATGATTTCCGAGCAGCCTGAACGCGTATATTCTTCTAAGGAACAATCTTTTGCCCACCAATAAAAATGTGAATAAAGATTACTAACCCATAAGGAAACAAACATATGGACATAACTGACAATACTTCCGTGCGGGAAATAGACGAAATACAGGACTATCAGACTTTACAGCAACTCGGTAACTGTTATATATCGTTGGAAAGATATGAAGAAGCCAGCCGCTGTTATGAAAAGGCAGCCCTCACAGAACCGGATGAAGCTGACCCATACGTCGGCCTGGCCGCAGTAGCATTCGAAACCAACTTACTTGAAGACGCGGAAAATGCTTTCAGGGTGGCGATTCGACTTAACCCAAAATGTGCCGCTGCTTATGCAGGCCTTGCCTCACTCGCCCAAAGAAAAACTGATTATAGACGCGCATTTGACTTATATTTGAAATGTCTTGAACTGGACAACGACAACCTCACTGCTTTGCTCGGCCTGTTCCAGGCCTCCTGCCAGATGGGATCCTTTGCCAAAGTAATACATTATCTGAAATTATATCTCAACCAGCATCCGCGCGACAAATCGGTCATGCTTACCTTGGCCGTTCTCTACATGAAAGACCAACGCCCCGTTCGTGCACGTGAAATCCTGCTGGATATTCTTAAACTCGAACCCCGGCATAAAGACGCCGTAAATCTTCTGGAAGAAGCCGAGCACATTATCAAACAGAAAAACCAAAACTTTGTGGCTTAGCGATATGAGTGTAACCTATACAAATTCCTGCTTTGCTGAACAGGTAAACAACCTTGAACGCCTCCTCGCCCGGCAGGTACAACTTGTCAGAAAAAACAAAATACGCAATATCGAGACTTTAGTTGAAGAAGCCGGCCGGGCACTCGAAGAAATAACAGCCTCGGATGCAATAAATAAACTGGAATTCGCCGGTAAACACCGACGACTGGATGAGCTTTACAGGCACCTTCTGTTAGCCATCGAAGAGAGAAACGCGGAAACCCAGGAAAAAATGAACGAAATCCGAAGGGGAAAAAACGCTCTGCGCCGATATCAACAAGGCCGATAATCTACCCATGCGATGCCACATTAAAACCCCCGGTCAACATCAACACAAATGTGTAAATTCATTTATTTGAGAAGTGTGTTCTGTCGATAATACAAACGACCAAAAATCTTCTGATGTTAAATTTATTACGTAATTCGGGAGCGTCTTATGAGCACAATACAACTCTCAGGATTAAATACCGGAATCGATACTCAGAAAATTATCAACCAGCTAATGAACGTTAAAAGCCAACGACTGGCTACATACCAGGTCAAACAAAAAGATTACGAAAATATCTCAGGTGCTCTTACTGAACTACGCAGTCAAATAAACTCACTGAAATCCGCCGTTACAAGCATTTCGGATGCCGACAATCTGATTTCATTCAATACCAGCTCAGGCGACACTGACAAGCTCACGATCAGCGCCTCCTCCGACGCCAATTCAGGTTCGCACTCTGTCGAAATAGGACAGTTAGCCACCACGGATACATGGATACAGGATAACAGTACCTTCGAGTACAAAACCGACTATGTCGGCGGCGGACAGTTCATGTATTCCTACAACCACCAGGAAATAACGGTAACGACCGAAGCTGACGAAACTACCATACAGGACATGATTAACCTCATAAACAATGATGAGAACAATCCGGGTATAGTCGCCAGCCTTCTGTATCGCGACGGCTATTACCACCTGATGCTAAGCGGTCAGGATATGGGGGGAGACTATCAGATTACGGTCAACACAAGTAACACTGAAGTCTGGCAAACTGAATCTGCCTTTACCAACGCCGGCTCAGATGCCGCACAGAGCGACCTCATCACCTCTCTCGACCAGTTTACAGGTTCTTTTGACGAAGACGAATCAATATCTATAAGTGGTAAATTGCACGACGGCACCAGTGTCAGCGGAAGCCTAAACCTGACAGAAAACTCCAAGCTCAGCCACTTGATAGACGAAATTAATGATGTATTTGATGGAAACGCTACAGCCAGACTCGTAAATGGAAAAATTCGCCTCACCGACCACACCTGCGGAACAAGCCAGATGGAACTCAGTCTCACCTATAACGACCCAGGCTCGGATTCAACATTCGATATACCCTCCATCAGCCAATACACCCAGGGAGGCAGCGAAGATGCAAATATATCATCTCTCGACCCTTCAACATTTATCGAGACCCAATCCGCACAGGACTCAAAAATCAGAATCGACGGCTACCCACAGGCCGTCGCCGAAGTTCAAACACTTGTTCCCGACAATCCCGCAACAGGCGGGACATTTACACTTACTTACGGCGGAGAAGAAACCGACGCAATAGATTACAATGCAACCCTCGAAGAAATCCAGTCTGCTCTCGAAGCTCTTTCAACAGTCGACAGCGGGGACATCACCGTCAGTGGAGACTCTCTGGATACCGACCCCGTTGCAGACGGCCTGGTCTTTACATTTGCCGATGAAGCAGGTAACGTCGACATGATAGAGTTTGACTTCAGCGGCCTGACCGGCACTACACAGGCAGGCTCCTCAATCTCTGAAACAACCCAGGGTGAGGATAACTGGATAAGCACCAGCTCAAACAGCATCACTCAGGTACTACCAGGAATCACATTCAATCTACATGAAGTAACCGATGAAGACACTCCCGTTGAGATAACAGTAAGCAGAAACGTCTCAATGATTAAAACAAAAATCAAAAGCATGATTGGCAAGTACAACACTGCTTTGAGTTTCCTGAAGGAAAAGACTGAGTATGACGCCGACAAAGAAAAAATGGGAATACTTTCGCGAAACGTCGATATTTCACTTATTGACTCACAGTTGACAACCCCTTTTACCGGAATCGCTTCAGGCTTCACCAACGAGGTTGACAACTTCACCCAGGCAAGCGACATAGGAATAACGGTAGACGGACACGGATATTTGGAATTGGATGAAAGTGAACTTGATGATGCCATAGACCAGGACCTCATGGGAGTCGTAAAGCTTGTTGGTGCAAGCCAGACAGGAAACAGCTCCAGCGATTACATCAAATTCTGCAATGCTTCCACTTACACCACAGCAGGAACATACGATGTCAGAGTCGGCTGTGATGCCAGCGGCGAAAATCGGGTCGCATGGATAAAAACCAATTCGGAAAATTGGAGCCAGGCAAGACAGGCTACCTTCGACGGAGACGTTATTACATGCAGCACCGACTTCAGCGATGATGACCCTGAAAAAGGCTTACAACTTGCTTTCACCTGGGACGGAAACGAACACGTTTATGACAATGATAACCCTACTGCCGGAAATCCTCTGGAAACAACCGTACGGGTAAAACAGGGGTTCGCCAGTGAGCTTGAAGACATGCTCGACACATTACTTAAAGCCGACGGACGTATCGATATTGCTAAAGATGCTGCACAATCCAGAATCGATTCTTTTCAGGACAAAATTCAAGACGAACAGGATCGACTTGAAAAAGAGGAGAACAGATTGATAGTTAAATACGCCCGACTTGAAAAAATACTTTCGCAACTTGACCAGCAGTACAGCGCATTAACCATGATGATGAATTCCTGAAACATCATCTACTGTGCCGCAAACGATGCAGCATAGCCAAAACCTCCGCCACCGCCACATAAAGTGCCTCCGGTATAGGGTTCCCGAGTTCAACCGTTGCGAAAATTGCCCTCGCCAGTTCGGGTCTCCTTATTACAGGAACACCGTAACAACGAGCCGTTTCCATAATCTTCGACGCCAGGTGATCACCCCCTTTGGCAACCACTACGGGGATAGCCGTTTTCTTCGCTTCGTAACGCAAAGCTACCGCCACATGCGTCGGGTTTACCAGCACAACCTTGGCCTTCGGAACTTCCTGAAGCATTCGCTTCTGCGACATCTGCACCTGCAGGCTGCGAATCCGGCTTTTCAACTCCGGAGAACCTTCCGTGTCTTTTCGCTCCGTTTTCACCTCCTGCTTGGTCATCTTCAAGTCCTGTAAGTGCTTCCACTTTTGAAATAACACATCAATAGCCGCTATCGCCATTAACCCTATGCACACACATATCAGCATCCCACCGGTTATCCTTGCTATAAGCATCAATATCTGTGACGACCCCGCCCACCTCAATGCTGCCAGCTCGTCAAGCTTATCATCAAGATAAAACCACACCAGAGCAAAGATAAACACCAGCTTTGCAATTGATATGCAAAGCTTCACCAGTGATTTGACGTTGAACAACCTCTTAAAACCCTTGATAGGATTGACGGCCTCCAGCTTTATCCGCAGTGACTGCGCCGAAACGTTCGGACCACTGACTAAAATACAGGAAAATATCGATCCCGCAACAAGAGCCGCAAGAAGAGGAAAAATTGTAAATAATGAGTCAGCCAGCTTCTTGTTTACAAAATTAATAAACACTTCCGCATTCGAAAAAACTGAAATATCCCCCGATGTCCCCTGCTTCATCTGAATTACAAACCATCTCAACAAAAGCGGGCATAGCAACGCCAGAACACCCGTCAGAACGATTACCGAAACCGCGGCGGGAAGCTCCTGACTCTGTGCAACCTGTCCTTTCTCTTTCGCTCTTTGCAGGCGTCGCTGTGTCGGTTGTTCGGTTTTCTCGGCGGCAGGCTGCTCAGGCATCTTCTGTATCCAACATTACAAAATTTATAACCATAAGGACCTAAAGAGGCAACAATTTGCCCATCCAGTCGGAAAACTCGACCACAAATCCGTTTATAAACGGCAGAAATACCGCCACCATCAAAAGCCCCAACGCTATCCGAAGAGGAAAACTTATAAACAGGATATTCATATCAGGCATCACCCGCGAAAGTACCGCCAGGATAACCAGCAACAACAAAAAGGCCGCCAGCATAGGTGCCGCCAGTCTCAAACCCGCTATCAACATGGTTGAACCCGCCTGTACCACACCTTCGCTGAGAACCTGTATCGTAGGAACCTGCCCCGGCGGGAAAATTTCAAAGCTGCGGCATATTGCCAGCAAAAAAAGATGATGACCGTTGGCCGCCAGAAATACAACGATAAATAACATCTCCACCAGCAGACCGAGCGGCTGTGCTCGCTCCTCCGTTAACGGGTCAAGCGTTTCAGCCATCGCCATACCCATTTGCCTTTCCACAATACGACCGCTCAGCTTCACCACAGAAAACAATAATATAAGGACAAGCCCTAAAGCCAGACCGTAAATCGCTTCATGTGCAAGATACAACACAGCACGGAGAACCCCAACACCTTCCGGATTTACAGGCACCCTTGTTATCATCGAAAAGAAAACTGCAAGCAAAAGAGCCATCGCCGCCCTTATTCGTACCGGAACCGTTCGCCAGCTAAAAAAAGGAATCACCAGAAAAAAGGCGGAAATGCGAGTCAGAATCATCGTAAACCCGAGCAGTTTTACAATCAAAAAATCCATCTTTTCACTGCCCGATGCCCTGGATATGGCTGAAAATCTGCCAGGTGAATTTAAGAAGAGTCTGAAGCATCCAGCTTCCACAAAATATCGTCACCAGCCCCACTGCCAAAAGCTTGGGAACCACCGTAAGCGACATGTCACGAATTGATGTAACTGCTTGAATCAACGTTACAACAATACCAACCACAACACAAACAAGCAATATAGGACCCGCAACGAACAACGCCGTCTCCATAGCTCGCCTGCCAATATAAACTGCAAAATTCATATCCATAAAGCAAAACCTCGTCCATGAATTTTTAATGAAAGCCTAAACTAAGACTTTGCGCAAGAAGAACCCAGCCTTTCACAAGAATAAACAACATTAGCTTGAAAGGAAGCGAAATCATAACCGGCGGCAGCATCATCATTCCCGCGCTCAGCAACACACTGGCGATTATCAAATCAATAAGCAGAAACGGTATGAACAAAAGGCAGCCTATCTCGAAAGCGATCCGAAATTCGCTCACAACAAATGCCGGTATCACAACGTGCATCCCCAGGTCCATCGCGCTTTCGGGAGCTTCCATCTTCGACATCTCCACAAAAAGCGCCAAATCAGGCTCACGTACCTGGCGAAGCATAAATCCCTTTATACACAAACCTGCATTTGTACCCGCGGTTTGAAAATCCACCTCGTCGTTCAGATAAGGCTGAATCGAGCCTTCATTTATTTTCGAAAAGGTCGGAGCCATTGTGTATAAAGTTAAAAAAAGCGCAAGCCCGATTATGGCGATATTCGGAGGTATCGTTTGAGTGCTTAGTGCTCGACGTACAAAGGAAAGTACTATCACGATGCGGGTAAAGGAAGTCATCATCACCATAAGACTGGGTAAAATCGCCAGACCGGCAAAAATTATCACCAGCTTAACAGGAGTCGACCAGTCCTGGCCCTTCGATGACTCACCCGTCGCCTTGTCAATAATGGTAACCAAATCCGTAAGACTTGGTATGCTGCCAGAAGACGTTTCTTTCTCCTCCTGCTCCAAAGAACTTGCCTGCGCATAACAAGGTGCTCCTGCCACGATAAATACAACCAAAAACAAGATTAATAAATGACTGCTTTTCATCTTCGGCCGTTTAATATCCTGCTGTTTCCGCTGGTTCTAATTCTTCATCTGCTCCTGCATCGGTAACGTCGGCAAGTTTCGTTATCTGCTCATTGGTGCTCCCTATGAGCAATTTACGCTGATTGATTCTTATCAAATGCAACGCCCGGCGATTCCCTATGTATACCGTTTCTAAAACTCCGATTTCCTTGCCCGGAAGGTTTGTAAAACGCGGAAGAAATTTCTTCGAAACATAAACTGCACCAACTCCCAGGGCGGCAACGAAAAGAACCGCTACCATCAGCTTATAAAAAAGGCTCGGCATATCTGAAGACATAACGGGATCAATTTCTCCGCCCTGATTACCTGATGAGCTGTTTACCTTCAGGCCGGGTATAGAATCCGCTCCAACAGCCGTGGACTGAGATCGGCTCACCATAGCCAGACCTCCGCCGACACAAGCCAGAACACCCAACAAAATCAGCCTGTTCTTACCTATTGCCATACAAGTACCTGCAAATTAATGTAAATCATCGCAAATTACGTGCCTGACGCAAAAACGCCGATATCTAATACAAAAACCCATCACTGAAAATGAAACCGCACAAAAATCAGCCGACCTGTAGAAAAACTTGACAGACAAAAGCTAATCTGAAACCCTCACTACCCCCAAAACGATTTGACAGCCGCTCGAAATAGGACTGTGACGTCCAACCCACTTACCTCCACAGCCCGCCCCCCAGCAATAAACAGGCCAGTCCAACTCATCGGGGATTTCTCTTCTCAAAAAAGACGCCACCGCTCGGCCACGCTTCGCTGATACATAAAAATTCTCTCGTGAATTCTCACCTTCATTACTCAAACCCAGTACGTACAACTGCAAACAACCCGCCTCCTTGTTACGTTGCAGCGAGGAGCAAAACCGGGACAGGTATTCACGCCCTTCGGAATCCAGCGTGCTCTTTCCCTTCTCGAAGTGAATGTCTGCAAACTCGAAATCTACGCTTTTGCCGTATATTTGAGCCGGCAGTACCTGCATACGACCACAAAGTTGATTAAATAATTCCTCGGTCTTTTCCTTCCTTGAGTTTATAATACGCAAATCCGCCGGCTCCGCCGGCTCCTCAACAGGATATTTAGCTTTCCTGCTTTCAAAAGTCGTTAATTCATTCATACCAAAAAACATGCCAAGCCCTAAAGATTTTATAGATCTTACGAAAGAATCTCTGCCTATAGAAAACAATTCCGGGTCCTGATATTCGGCAAGCGTTAAAAGTAATACGAAAAACGTCAGCAGCAGAGTTACCATGTCTGAAAAAGTAACTATGTAAGCTGGAACTTCCTTGTTGCTGTCCTGGCTGCTTTTTTTGCGTTTAAGCTTCACGGATATATTCTCCGCTCCAGCAGGACTATCTCAAGCTTTCGGCCACCAGGCACTTCCCCACCGCTAAGCTCGTTGGTTTCCGGAATATCGGCGGCAACAGTACTCAATGCTGTAATACTAAAACGACCTCTGTCAACGCCACATTGACTTGTTAAAAAATCCACAACTGCCCACGCACGCCCGAGGCCGAAATCAATATCCGAATTGCCTGCCACCTTACTGTTTTCACTTATAACCACCCGGCTGCGAAGCCTCTGTAACAATGCTCCCATCAACCTCAGCGTTTCTTTACCTTCCGCTGAAATAACTGAACCATCACCCCAGTAAATCTCGCTTGAGGGTACAAGAAAAACCCTCCTTTTGCTCAACTTACTGAGGACATTTCTACTCAAACGTCCTTCCCACTCGTCCTCGGTTGTTCTTTTTTCGCTGCCTTCGTCCGGCTCTTTGTGCAAATGTACCTGCTCTACGTGTAAAAATGAGTCCTCCTGTTTTCTCGCCGTTACATTAAGATAACGCAATTGATTTATAAAATTATTCCTGAATCGAAGGAATACACGCTCATCAAAGGACGAAAATGTCAGAAGAAGAACAAAAAACGTAAGCAGCAATGTCATGCAATCGCTGAAAGTTACCATCCATTCCGGCGCGCCGCCCTGACTCTTATTACCGCTTTGCTTACCTCGTTTCGGCATTATACGTTCGCTTTGACCTCCTGTCGTCTGTTCTGAGAAACAAATGCGTGCAGCTTCTCGCGCACACCCTTGGGATTCTCACCCTGGGCTATCGCGCAAATACCTTCCAATATCATCTCCTTGGCCGTCCTTTCAGCAATGGAGTAAATACCGAGCTTGCCGGCAAGAGGAATAAATATCAAATTCGCCGCAAACGCCCCGTAAAAAGTTGTAAGAAGAGCAGTGGCCATTCCCATACCTATAGTACTGGGATCCGTCATACTGGTAAGCATCTGAACCAGACCGATAAGAGTACCAATCATCCCGAACGCCGGGGCCGCCGCACCCATAAATTCAAGTATCTTCTTACCGTTGTTATGACGCTCCTCCAGATACTCTATCTCCATGGACAAAAGCTGTCTTATCGAATCCGGCTCCTGACCGTCAACCAGCATCTGAAGACCTTTCACAAAAAATAAATCATCAACCTTTTGAACTTCCTGCTCCAGCGCCAATGCACCGTCACGTCTGTTTATCGCAGAAAAGTTTACCATCTTCTGAATCAGTTCCGATGAGGAAGGAATCTTCATAAATATTGTTTTTTTAACTACCGCAAATATCCGTAAAACCTGAGGCAAAGAAAAATGAATTAGCGTCGCGCACAACATCCCTCCCATTGTTATTGCCAGCGACGGAAAATTAACAAATATTTGCCAACTGCCCCCGGACCCGCCTATTATTGCCGTAAATATGACGGAAAAACCAAGAATTATACCGACTATGGTCGCAATATCCACAAGGTTAATCCTGTTCCGTTACTCGCTTCAATTTCTTACAAAACACCGCAGCTATCTCAGGTCGCGAATCTACCAGCGACGAAAGAACCTTTGCCCGGCTGCGGTCCCTCATGTAGTACAGAATTTTGACCGGGTCCTCCAGATTGCTCGTACCGTCGGCCTTTTGCATCGCGCTCATATTTGTAAGTATTTCACCTGCCTGCGACGGATCCATCTTATCGTAAGTGGCAGCTATCGATCTAAGGTTCGTCCGTTCCATTTTGTCTATCTCTACCTTTGTCGACTCAAACTTTTCCCGTTCCGCCTTCAACTTCGCCACCATTGACGCAAGGTCGCTTCGCAAATCCGTCAACTTGTCGATATCATCGTTGAGCCTGTCCTGCGTTATTTTCAGCCGTTCTTCTTTAATTTCAAGTTCCTTTAACTTCTTTTTATATTCTCCGATTTTCTCGCGCACTTCGTAAATCAGCTTTTCAAGCTTCCTTTCACTCATGGCAGCCTTGATTCTCGATGCCCCAGCTTCATTTGCCCCCCCACGGGACAACTGATTGTAAAAATCTCTTTCTATATCGTTAAATTCAGGAACCTCTGCGGACACTCGACCCCCTTGCTGACTTTCCGGTTTGTCGGCGGTCAACCACCCAAAACAAAATGCTCCTGCGAAACTCACCACTCCCGCCGCCGCTGTCATCAATATACGTTTCTTACTCAATTTTGGCCTCCCGGGGCACTGACCTTAATCTGTCGCCGCGACATGCTTAATCAACTGTCACGACAGGTTGCGGGCGAATCTCATCGTCGCGCCCTCATCTATTTGCTTTTGCTCGAACTTTTCCTGCTCATGCATGAACCTGCGTTTCGCCTGCTCACGCAGCTTCTCCAGACCTTCTTTAAGCCTCTTAACTTCAAGAAGAGAATTTACCTTTTCTTTTCGCTCCTTCTCCAGGTGCCTCACCTTTTCTTCAAGTTCTCTGACTCGCTTGTCGTCCGCCTGTGAGTGTTTAAGTATAAATTCCTGCTCGCTTATCCGCTCAGCGGGTTTACACTTTCCAAGCTCCGACATAATCTTCTTCAAAGTAATTCTTTGTATCAAAAGCTCCTCACGTCTCTGAGCAAGCCGTTCCGTCACAGCAAGCAATGCCGCTCGCTTCACACGTTCTTCCTTTACCTTCACATCAAGCACACGTTGAAGTCGCCACCTGAAACGTTTCATAAACCATTTACTCCCCGGTGTTCAGCAACTTGTCCCAGGATCGCGAAATGGCAACCAACTGTTCTATGGTCTTTGAATAATCTGTCCTTTCCCTGATGTCCTGCCGAAGAAAGCCGTTTATCTTATCAATCAAAGCAACCGAGCCGTCTATTCTCCGGTTGCTGCCGGGCGAAAATGCACCGATATTTATCAGATCCTCGGCGTCAATATAAGTCGCGTATATTTCCTTGACCTTTTGCGCCGCAGACTTGTGTTCCTCGCCTGCAACAGAAGACATCAGCCTGCTGACGCTTTGCAATATGTCCACTGCCGGATAATGCCCCCTTTCTGCCAACTTCCGCGACAGAATTATATGACCGTCCAACAAGCTCTTCGCGCTGTCCGCCACAGGATCGGTAAGGTCATCGCTTTCAACAAGCACCGTCAGAATACCCGTTATACTTCCTTCGCGACCACAACCAAGCCGTTCAACAAGTCTGGGCAGTAAAGAAAATACGCTCGGACAATATCCTTTTGTTGCAGGTGGCTCGCCGGCCGCCAGGCCTATCTCACGCTGAGCTTGTGCAAAACGAGTCAGACTGTCCATCATAAACAAAACGTGACTACCTTTATCTCTGAAGTATTCCGCTATGGTTACCGCCACGAAAGCCGCCTTCACCCGCTGTATCGCCGGAGAATCCGATGCTGCAACTATTACTATACTTCTTTGCAAACCTTCAGAACCCAGATTTTCCTCAAGAAACTCACGCACCTCTCTGCCACGTTCTCCTATGAGCGCAACTACGTTTATCTCCGCCTCGCTGGTGTTGGCAATGTCTCCCAGCAGTACACTTTTACCCACACCACTGCCGGAAAATATACCCATACGCTGACCTCTGCCACATGTAAGTAATCCATCTATCGAACGTATACCAAGCGACAAAGGCCTTGTAATCCTCTGACGAGTTAAAGGTTCGGGGCTGTCTGCATCAAGTGCACGCCTTTCACCGCCTTTAAGAAGTCCCTTGCCGTCTATTGGCTCTCCAAGACCGTTAACAACCCTCCCCAGAATATCCTCTCCCAGTACAAGATATCGGGGAGTTGTCCGCCCGGTAACCATATCACCCGGCGTTATCCCTTCTATATTCTCCAGCGGAAGCAGTATCAGATGCTCATTCTGAAACCCAACCACCTCAGCAAGTATCCGCCGGCCTTCACTAATGTGAATCCCGCAAAGTTCTCCAATTCCCACGCTTGGCCCGGCCGACTCAACCGTCAGACCGGATACCTTAACCACCGTCCCCCGACAACCAAGAAGATTTACAGACTGCACTGCTGCATTTAAGCGCGAAAAGTCAACAGCAGCATCTACCTGTTCACTCGACATATCTTACGAAGTCCTTTCCAGCGCCTCACGGATACGCTCAAGATTATGTTCAATTATTGATTCCACCACGCCCTTCGGCGTATCAAGCACACACTCCGCAGGCCCTACCTGATTATCAGACACAAGCTCAACACAACTTAGCAGTTCATTACCGCAACCTTCCTCCTTCTTCTTACATTCCGCAAAATCATGAGGATTCAAACGCAAAACCAGCTTCTCTCGCGTTGGTGCGCTATTCAGTACTTCTTTGATAATCTCCTCAATCTCATAATCCCTGTCTTTGACCTTCTGCATTAAAACCTTGCGCGCTATTTCCAGTGAAAAAGCAGCTATTTTTTCATTGTATTGCCGGAGTACCTGTTCGTAAAAATGCTCAACCTTGTCGGCAGCCGACTGAACCGCATGCATAGCCTGAAACAAACCATTTTCTTCTTCAACTTCCTGCTCTGTGTCATTGCTTTTATTCCACGCTGACTCTTGCTCAGAATCTGACGACAAACCTTCCAAAGATTGACCGATAATCTCCACTGTATCTATCGCTCTGTCCACCGTGACTGTTGTACGATTAGCCATTTATTCTCACTACTCGACAAAAGTTAGTTCGCCTCTGACATTTAAATCTCGAAGAGCACTTACGATTTCATCCCTCGCCTCATCAATAGACTCCTTCTGTGGAGCAGACATCAAAGATGTCTCCTCATCTATGTTCTCCCCGGCTCGTTCCGAAATATTGGCTTTGATTTTGTTCGCGATTTCTTCATCTGCTTCGACCAGCGCCAGTGCAAGTCGCACCGCCTCTATACCCCTCAGCGCCCCCTGCAGAGACCTGTCCTCCACCACAACAATATCTTCCCATGTAATCATTAGATTCGATACCTTTTCAGCCGTCTCTTTATCTTTCTCCTTTATTGCATTGAGAAGCCCGTCTCGTACCTGCTTGCCCAGTTTCCTTAAAATTATCGCAACTTTTCGCAGTGACTTTTCCGGCCCTATCTCCAAATCTTCCCCACTTTCACTTGCCACCGTTTCAATCCGCTTACACACGCTTTGTGCTATCCGTGATTTCGCCTCCGGGCTTACCGACTCACAACGTGTCATCCTGCTCACCGCACTCAGACGCAAACCTTCGTCAAGAAGATTAAGAACTTCTGAACTCTGTTTTGCATCCAGCTCGGAAAGCACTACCGCAACCGCCTGGGGATGCTCTTGCCCGAGTACCGCTGCGAGCTTCTTCGCTCCAACCGTGCGAATCGCTATAAAGGGGTCTCGCTGCTGAAGTAGCTCCTGTATGTTTGCTTCTATCTCCCCGGTCTTTTCCGGGCCTACCGTATTGTCGAGCATTCCTTTCAGGAACTCCTTCAATTGAAAGTCCTGCTTTCCATTGAGCGCGCTACAAAACTCCCGCGCAAACTCAACCGCCTCCTTACCTCCACGCCGGCCTGCTGCGTCTAAATACGAAACTTCAACCGCAAGCTCTTTAACCAATTCCTCGTCAAGACCCTTCACCATCTTCGCCGCCGTCGAAGCATCGAGACTCGTCAAAAGCATTGCCGCCTTTTGCCTGCCACTTAGTAACATCTTTGCTATCCCTTTTCCTCAACCCAGCTCATAAATAACTGCTTGACCTGCTCAGGATTACTGTGCAATGCTCCCGCTATTTGCTTGCGGAGCGCTGCCATTTCCCTCGGCCCGCCACCCTCACCGGGAAGAAGACCGGCCACTCCTCCTTCTGCAAGAGACTCTAAACCTTCCGAACCTTTCTGCTTCTTTTTACCCCCGCCAAACATACGCAGAACCAACAATGCACATATCGCCATTATACCCAGAGAAGCCTGCCCTGCTATTGCCACCAAATCAAGCTTGCCGCCATCGGAAGCCTCTATTGGTTCGGAAGGTCGATTAAACCTGACATTCACAACCTTGACCGCACTATCATCCTCCAACCCAAGTGCGTTCGTGATAACCTCCTCTACCTCTGATATCTCCATAATCTGCGCCGTTCCTTCGGTATCGTTCGCATCAGCCGGCGCCGACAAGTCTACAAATGCCGCAACCCGTAAGGACTTGACCTCTCCCGGCAACTCAACTTTCTTTTCCACAACTTTACCGACAACATACTCCGTTACTGTCGTTTCATCTTTCTTGGTACTCCCGGGAACCCCATTTTCACCATTCGAAGACTCACCGCTGATACTCTTTTCTTCACCACTTTGAATCTCCTCTTTTGTCATTACCCTGCTGTCAGGATCATAGCTCTCTTTGACCGTATTTATACTGTTCATATCTATGACCGCGTTAACGCTTACCTTTGCCCTGCCGGCACCCAGAACCGCCGCCAGCATACTCTCAACTTTTTGTGCACAATTCCGCTCAACCCTTTCACGATAATCCTGAACGGTGCCCGCACCCCCATCCAGCAGATCATTCGAATTACCGGAAAGCAACCGCCCCCGGCTGTCAACTACGGTAACCTTTTCCGCATCGAGGTCTTCCACCGCACCGGCAACTAAATGGGTTATCGCCGATATGTTACTGCCCCCAGGTTTGTAACCGGGCATTAAACGAAGCACAACCGATGCAGTTGTGTTCTTCGAATTCGACTTGAAAATTGTCCGCTCCGGCGTGACTATATGTACCCTTGCATGAACCACACCTTCGAGCATTTGGATGCTGCGAGAAAGCTCGTCCTGTACCGCACGTTTCAGGTTGACGTTCTGAACAAAGGGACTGATGCCGATTTTCTCATCGTCGAAAATTTTGTAACCGTTTCGTCCTCCGGATGGCAAACCTTCTTTGGCCATATCAAGCCTGAGCTGATAAATCTCTTCCTTAGGAACGTAAACGCTCGTACCGCCGTCCCGCAATTCATAACTAATGCCCTTGTCAGATATTTTCTCGGTTATCTTGCCCGCCTCGCCAGGCTCCAGCTCACGGTAAAGAACCCGCATATCAGGCCTCTTGGCCCAGCAAACCAGCAAAATCACCGCAAGTAAAAACGCAAGGGCAATTCCCGCCAGCAACGCTCGCTGAACCAGACTTATATGTTGCCAGGTCGCACTTAACTTTTCCAGCCAGTTCATTTGATACCTTGATGTACAATCTCAGGCACTTGCCGCCGCACGATGCGCTCCAGTAAATAATAACGCCTGCCTGCTTATTCAAAATCACCTTACAAAGGCATATTCATCGTTTGCTTGTAGGCCTCTATCAGTTTGTTGCGAACACCCACCAGCATCTTGAAACTCATATCCGCCTTGGCAACCGAAGATACAACATTTGTGATATCCTGATGTTTGCCGGACAACAAATCCTGAACGCTCATGTCCGAACTATGCTGGTCGGAATCAACCTTTGAAACATACTGTTCGATTGCCTTTACCGCGTCGCTCACACTGGATTGACCTTTTCCCGTTTTGCTCGATTTCGAAGCATCAGACCCCGAGAATTCCCCGTTTACATGCGAAAGTAGTGAATTTACATTCGGATCAAACTTTATCATTGTTTAGCCCTCTCTATCGAAGAAGCTCGAGAGACGTTTCAACCATCTTCTGATATCGCTTTAGAACAGCCGCATTTGCCTGATACGCACGCGAAGCAACCGTAAGATTCATCAACTCAACCGGCAGGTTCACGTTCGGCATTTTTACATATCCATCCTTATCCGCATAAGGATGACCAGGCTTCAATATCCTTTGCA
>CAZGGE010000018.1:0-4457 GCA_964524285.1 uncultured Pirellulales bacterium | reverse complement strand
GATTTTCACGCCCTCAAGTCCTGCACCGACAGACTCGAATATCGCCTCCAGACGACGGTAAGGCTGGCCGTTGCCCGCATCCACTGTTTGCGCATTGGCAAGGTTCGAAGATATTATCTCCATGTTTCTGGATTGGGCACGAAGGCCTGACGTCGCTATGTCTATCGGGCCAATACCACTTACTCCCATTAATAATCACTCCTTCCTGCACAAAACCATTTCGAAAACTGTAAAATCATGCATAGCCGTTAACTCATCTAATCATCCATTCGACACGTTCATCGCAAGTTCCATCTGCCGGTATTTCTTGCTCAAAAGCCGGATGAACGCCTTGTGTGTTAAACTATTGGTTATCATTTTTCCTACCTCGGCTTCCAGGTTCACATCATTGCCGTTGGTCTTTATGGGATTTTTCCCGGTTTGTACTAACTCTGCATGCATCTGCTCCGGACTTATCCCACCGGGCGACTCAAGAGCCTTTGCAAGAAGCTCTTTGAACTTAACGTCAAGCGTCCGGTAATTCGCCGTCTCAAGGTTCGCAATATTGTTGGCGATTACACGCTGCCGAAGTGATTCCGCCCTTAGACCTGCCTCCAGCAAATCAATCGTGCTCAGCTTTTCCATTGTCCTGACCTTGCCTGCGAAATTAGAAAATTCCTGATAACGTCCGACATATGCAATAACCATGCCAGACAGCAACTTCAACTTGCTCAACCCTGCTGGAACCTCAAAAACCCCGTTTTTGACACTTGAGCTGGAACTTTCAACTCCACTACTCATCACTGCGGCGTAAGGATTCTATACAGCCGTGCCTCTTTCTTGACACCCGGCATCAAAACCATAAAAAACAAGAAGATTCGAAAAGCAGGAAAATTTTTCCGCCCCACACCGAATATTCTGCCTGAAGCAAGACAAATGCAAAAGCCCCCTTTGCAGGGCTTGCCCCCTTACGAGTTCGTAAAGCCCTGATAAATAAGAGCTTACAAAATCCATTCCAGAAAAACCAGATGAAGGCACGAGGTTTGCTGATAGTTACGAAACTATTGGAATTTTGCTATGAATCCGGTGTGCATAATTGAAAATCTACCACGCGCTGTCAGGCCTGCACAGGCAAAGGCGTCATCCCTGCAATCAGAGGATTCAAAATCCATTAATGCGTCGGATAACTCATCCGGACACACCAGGCCTTCTCTATACACAGATAAAGCACCCCAAACATACGCAAACAAAGCCTCCGAAACCACAGGAAAGAAACCTGATTTTGAACAAATCGACCAAAAATCAAACCGCATACCCCTTAAAAATACAAAAACCAAAAGCTCAGCGTTAAATTTCGCGCAAATGTTGGCCGTCGCTCAAAATTGTGCCCTCAACGCTCAATCCTGCCATTCGGAACAGCAAATTCTTTCCGATTCTGAAAACCAAAAACAGCAGACCAGTTTAACGGAAAGCGAAAATCAAATAGTTGCTCCCAATACAAATGCACAGTCGTCTCAACAAAAACAACCGGCCACCGAATTACAGGGTGAGCAAAATCCTCTAATAAAAGCCGGCCGGCAGACAAAAAACCAATCGCTGAAAATGACTGAATCCCAAAATAAAAATTCTGAAGGCCACAAAATCATACTAAATCTCCTGACAAAACAAAAAGCAGGCCTGCAACAAAATCCCGACTCTTCAAACGTTGCTAAAGCTGTTAACAAACAGGAAGCAAACAGCAGCCAGGCCTCGGCATCAACAACATCCATGCAGGAAACTACGGCCAAGCAAAATCAGCCATCAAAACAGCCTGAAACCTCAGACAACCCCAAAGCCGCTGCACTTCAAGCACAGGATAATCCATCGAACAAGCCCGGAAAGACCGCGGCAAAAAACACTCCGGACAATAATAATCCACGGCAGGAATCCGCCAAATCCTCCAACACCTCGACTCAAACAAAAATTGAAGAATATGAAAAGTTCTCTACACATAAAAACAACACCCCCGCGGATGCAGATGGCTATAAAAGCAATACACAGACAAAATCCTCACAACAATCCACGGCAGAAAAGCTGAATAATACTCAACCCCGTTCGGTGCGCAATGAATCAAAAAATTCACAATCATCGTTTTCTCGTGAGAATTTGCTCCAAAGCCAGGCGCATTCTTCTCAGGACGCTCAAACTGTGAATCCAGCCCGTCAATCTGTCAAATCGCAGATGGATTCAAACGTTACGGATGTTGCCCGACAGATACAGGAATCCATTACGAGTACACTGCACCAGGGCCGGTCTCGCATTACCGTCAGGTTAAATCCGCCCGAACTCGGAAAAATCAACATAAGCTTCCAGCAGAACGGCCAGGAAATCACCGGGCTGGTGGAAGCGGCAAGGCCGGAAACAAAATATCAAATCGACAGGGCCGTATACGAAATAATGCAGAACCTTGAAGAGGCGGGAATACAATTGGCGAAAATTGAAGTAACGGAATCACAGCGAAATCAGACAAACCAACAGGATTCCAGACAACAGCCGCTGTTCTCCGAGGATGGAGAAAACAGCTCGGACCAGCAGGCATCCCAGCGGCAAAACCACTGGCATACCAATCCGGAAAAAGCCGGCTATGACAGTAACCGGGCATTTTCAGGCGAGGCTGAACATGATGTTACTTTCAGGTCCGGACCGGTCCTCTCGGATTCGGGCGTTGACCTGCTTGTTTAAGCAGGTGTTCAGCGGACCTTTAAGACTTTGCCGCTGCATTAGCAGACACGGCCTGGTTTGGGGGGAAGTCAATTTTCCGGGGGTTTGGCACCGGCCCGGTATCGGCGTTCATTGTCAGTTTGTCCTCATTGGCGTAAATTACCACTGCGTGGTCTCTGAGCAACGTAAGGGCGGGAGCATAGAAGTCAAAATACCTCAAAAATTTCGAATTTATGAAACGGCCGTATTGCCTGGCCTGCTCACGGGTTATACCGCTTGAAACCTTGTAATCCAAAGCTCCCATAGGACTACTGCTGTCCTCGACCGTGGCGATGCCGAAGCTTTGCGGGTTTTCATAAATCTTCGAGCCTTTGTGAAGCGCAAAGGTGGACCTGTGTACTGCGTTTATGTAATCTGCGTTTTCGTAAAGGAAATCCAGTGTTTTCTGCATTTCATCAAGTGTTTCCGTAGGAAAGCCTATGATAATGTAAACGTGATTCTTTATTCCGGCATGACTTGAATTTTTCAGGACTTCAGCGATTTGCTGTACATTTGTACCCTTGTCAATGGCATCAAGAATACGCTGAGAACCTGATTCCACGCCCCATATTACATATCTGCAGCCGGATTTATACATAACGTCGAGTATTTGCGGGGTGAAGTCTGATGTCGGCCTTGCTAAAGCGTAATAGTTCACCTTAAGGTTCCGGCGTAGTATTTCCTCGCCAATCTGTCTGAGCCGTTGAGGCGATATCATTTCATCGACAAAATCAAAGTATTTCACACCTCTCTGCGAATGGTACTCGAGTTCGTCTACAACCCGGTTAATGCCGGCAGCCCTGTATCTGTTTGCGTATGTCTTGTGGTGAACACAAAACGTGCATCTTCGCCAGTAACACCCCCTGGAGCTTAGAACCGGAACCACGCGGGAGGGAATAAAATATGCGTTTTCTCGAAAATCGGAAAAATCTGCAAAAGCAGTTTCGTTCAGATTATCGAGCAAATAAGGCTCCGTGATACGAATTTTATCTCGTTCTCGATAGGCAAGATTGGGAACGTTTTGAAATTTCTTTTCGCCTTTGACCGCTTCAACAAGGTCAACGATGGTTCGTTCTCCTTCGTTCATCGCAACAAAATCAACAAAAGGGTTTGTCAGAATTTTTTTGAACGCTGCGGTGGCTGTAGTGCCGCCAAAGACAATTACTATGTTTTTGTTTACGCTTTTGATAATTCTGGCCAAAAGAGCGGAACAGTAAAATTGTTCTGCAAACATCAGAGAAAAACCGACGATTTTTGGTTTTTTTGCCAATAAGGCTTTGACCTGGTTTCTAAGGAAGGAAGGGACGGGTTTATTGTGATACAGGGCTTTTTCGCAGCCGGCATGAAAAACCCGTTTCATGCCGTCGAAATACAAAAGGAAGGCGTTTGCGGCATCGTTATAAGCTTTCTGTTCGAAGAAACCTTCTTTTGAGCCGCGCAGGATTTCGATGGAGTTAAGTAATCTCTCTCGCTGGCCTTCGGGGAACTTGACATTTGCTTTGCGATTGCGGATGTCTTCTGCCAGCATATTATGGTAGTCTGCGTTAAGGTCGAAACAGTCGCACCGACAATCACAATTATCCTGTACAAAGGATTTTAGAAGGCTTATTCCGAGAGGAAGGCAAGGCCTGGCGAAGGGGGTGAAGGCGAGATTAACCTGCATTTGATGATTTTGACTGCCAAAGTCTTTTAGCTTTTTCAGAGGTTTATCCGCCTTATAAATATCCTGCTTACAGCTT
>CAZGGE010000017.1:12711-29542 GCA_964524285.1 uncultured Pirellulales bacterium | reverse complement strand
CCGGTATTGCAGGGCAGCGATATCGCCGCGTTATTTTATGATAGAGCTTTTGACGGGTTTGGTTTTCGCCGGGCTTTTTTATCTTTATTTTCAGTTGGAGATTCGTGCGGGGGTTACGTCGATAGGGCAGGGAGGGTGGTTTGTTTATCTGGTGCACGTAATCCTGCTGTCGTCTTTGATAGCGTCTTCAGCTATTGACGTTGAGCTTTGGGTGATTCCGATTTCAATCTGCTGGTTTGGTACGCTGGTGGGGCTTTTCGGGGCGACAGCCGGCCCTTTTTTTATTGATGTCGGCAGGATACGCCAGTTGGGTCTTTTGCCGAGTGCGTCTGCGAGGACCGGAGCGCTGGCAATGGGGGCATTGTTAGGTCTTGCACTGTCGCTTGTGCTTTTAAGAGCAGGGATTTTGAAACGAAGTTACGAATCCGAGGATGAAGGTGAGTCGCTGAATCACAGGCTGGAAATGTTTAAGGAGGTTTTGTTTCTGCTGCCTGTGGTGGTTTGCTCGTACGGTTTTTACAGGCTTGTGGCGGCTAATACAGGAGTCAGTTCCTGGTGGGTTAATGTTTTACAGTATTGCGGTGTGGCGGGGTTTTTTGGTGGATTGTGGGGTTATTTTGTAGGAGCAGGGGTGGTGTGGGCAGTGAGGGTTCTTGGTACTGTTGGATTCGGCAGAGAGGCGATGGGTCTTGGGGACGTACATCTGATGGGTGCGGCGGGAGCGGTAATCGGGCCGATACCCGTAACCGCAGCTTTTTTCGTGGCGCCGTTCTTCGGGCTGATGTGGGCTGGTTTTCAGATGTTTTTCAAAAAAATCCGCCAAATTCCTTACGGTCCATTCTTGTCACTGGCGGTATTTGTTGTTATGATTCTACATGATTGGATAATTGAGCGTCTTGTCCGGCTTCTTTACCATTAGGGTAGACGTAAAGGAATACGGATGTTTTTTAAGGAGATGTCCGATGGTTATTAATAAGAGAGAAGGCTTTTTACTGCTGTCCACAATTGTGTTTTTTGGTTTTCTTTCCGGCTGTACGGACTGGAAGAAGAGGTATGAAAATCTCAAGGTTCAGCACGAGAATACGCTTGGCTTGTTAGAACGAGAGAAAGCCGAGAAGGGGCAACTGGAGGAGGAAGTCAACCGGGAGCAACAGACTATTGAAGATTTACAGCGTGAAATTGAAGAGTTGCAGAAATCGCCGGCGCAGGCTACCGGATTTGGTGAAGGGTATGACGTTTCGGTGGATACGGCGGCGGGTACTATTACGGTTACACTTCCAAACGCCATCCTGTTTGACCCTGGCAGGGCATCGTTGAAAAAGGCCACAAGTGTGGAGCTGGACCACATTTATTCGGTATTACAGGAGAAATACAGCGGCAGGCAGATAGACGTGGTAGGCCATACGGATTCCGACCCGATACGCAAATCGAAATGGAAGGACAACTGGGAGTTATCCGCGCAGCGTGCGCTGACGGTAACCAGATACCTTATAGACAAGGGTATATCAGAAGACCGAATTCGAGCGGTAGGGCGGGGTGCGAGTCAGCCTGTGGCTTCCAACGCGACCGTGAGCGGCAAGGCGAAGAATCGTCGCGTGGAAATTGTGGTTCACATGCGGTAGTTGTTCGTGGTATTTGCGAAGTTATTGGTTTATGTTGTTAATTACGGCCCTTGTTTTTCAGGGCCGTTTTTTTTTCGAGGTATGTTGTAACGGTGATGTTTCCATTTTTGTCGATGCTCGCGGTGATTGCACCGTTGGCCGGAGTATAGAATGCTTTGGTTGCGGGGTTTGGTTTGATGGTGTTATGATTTCGGTATTGCCGGTCGCCGCAACTGCAAATCCAGATTTTTGCATCAAGTTTTTCAAGGAAGCGTGGTTCTGTCGTATTGGAGGAGCCGTGGTGAGGCAGGAGGAGGATGTCGGTGTTTATTTGGGGATATAGTTTAAGGAGTTTTTGTTGTGTTAATTGCTCGATATCCGAGCAGAGTAGTATTTTTCGGCCGGCGAATTCGATTAATGCTACGAGGGATTTGTCGTTGTCTGTCAGTTGTGGATTGGCGGCGGCCTGCTTGGTGGGCCAGATAAAGCTGACCCTGGCGTCTTCGTGTTGAATATTGGTTTTCAGTTGTGTCGGTGAGTTGTTTTTTTCGTTTAGAACCTTTTTTAGTGCTTTGGCGGTGCCGTAGCGGTCGGCTTTTTCAGAAAACGTGGGATTAGTCAGAATCCGTCCTACGTTATGAGTTGTGGCGATTTCGGGAATTCCGTTGATGTGGTCGACGTCGTTATGGCTGATTATGAGGTAATCAAGTTTTGTCAGGCCGTGATAGTTGAGAAATGGATTTATGATTCTGTCGCCGACATTAGCTTTGAACAGGGAGCCGGCGTCGAACAGGAGATTTTTTCCGCCCGGCAGTTGCAGTAAAACAGCCTGGCCGTGACCTACATCGAGGGTGGTCAGCGTAAGACAGTTGCTGTGAGTATTCTGCCATTTTATCCCGCCGATGAAGGTAATTATTAAGAGCATCATTGCTGCGCAAATGAGTTTCTTTGTCCGAGGGGATCGCAGGGAGGCATAGGCGGCAAAAAGAACAAAACAGTAATAAATAATTACGAGTGCAAGGGGGACATGACCTATAAGTATTTCTGAAATATTAAGACCGTCAATAAATCCGACCAGTTCAATCAATGTGGCAGACATAAAATTCAGCGCCCATCCGATTAAAAATGCAATGTTCTGCAAGAACAAAGAAAAGACTATTGTAAGATACCCGAGAGTTAAAATTAAGACTATGAACGGGAAGACAATTACCGTCCATATAAATGTTAAGGGCGTTATGGTGCCGAAATGATATAAGAGGATTCCTGCACCGGAGAGCCAGGCAGTGAAGCCCGTGGACAATAGTCTTAGAAAATATGGACCCTGTCTTGAGACTATGCTATAATAAGGTTGTGATTTGGAATTTTTTTTGGTTGGTTTTCGTCTTCTTATTTTTTCGTAAATGAAAAAATGAATACGATGACAGAAAAGTACAAGGCCGAGTACCGAGACGAATGAAAGCTGCCAGCCGGCTTCGAAGAGATTTGTTGGTCTGATGAGTAACAGGATTATTGCGGCCATTGATAAGGTGTTGAGAGAATTTGTCCGTCGGCGGAGTATTACTGCTGTGCAAAAGAGGGCTGCGATAATGGCGGCCCTTACTGTTGGCGCTCTGAGGGGTACTATCAGGAGAAATATTGTTATGGCTGCGAGGCAGCAGCAGGCGCGGGCGGGTTTCATTAGTCCCGCCGTTTTAGTGAGCCACCATACGATGCCTACAAAGATGCCGAGGTGCATGCCGGAGAGGCTGATAAAGTGCAGCAGGCCTGTTGAGCGAAACGCCCGGTAGGTTTCGGAGGAGATATTTTTTCTGTATCCGAGCAGCAGTGCCTGCAGGAGGCCCTGTGAATCCGTTTCAGCGACCGGGCTGCCAATTAGAGCTAACGTTGCCAGGTTTTGGAGTTTGCTTTTTAATCGTGCAAATAAGTCTTTTGTTCCCGGCTCGAGGAGCTTGATTGCATCCGTTGATTTGACGGCGGCGAGTACGAATATGTTTCGTCGAGCGAGATATTTTGCCACGTCGAACTGGCCGGGGTTTGTGGCGTGTTTGAATCTGTCGAGCCAGCAGTATATCTGTACGTAGTCGCCGGCGTGCAGGTCCAGGACGGGTTCGTCCACGTATACTTTGATGTTTCCGGTTAAAGATGCCCAGCCTTTGTTTGTTCTGGCGGTGTCGAGCTTCATGTAAAAGCTGGTGCCCGGGTCGCTGAATGCGAATCTTGCAAAATACCAGTTTTCATGTCGATTTATGTGGGGTTTGCTGATTATTATGCCCCTGACAGTGGCCAGTTTTTTCTGGTCGGTTACGATTCGGCGTATGTCGCGAGGTGAAGGTTTTTGGTAATAGATGAGCCTGGCGGCGCCGAAGCATGAAAAGCAAATCAAGGCACATAAGCCGATTGCAGCAGGTGTGTAAAAACTGAGTTTGTTTTTGATTTGTCCGGCGTAAAGAAGTGCGGCAGCCGTTACAGATACTATCAGCAGAAGTCCCCAAAACCATACCGGCCAGACGAATATGGTTTGTAATAGGATGCCGGCAATCAACCCTACTGCACAGAAGACAAGCGGACACGTGGCGGCTATTTTTTTGTGCCAGAGCCTGCCGGCAAGCTCTTTGTCAATAAGGGCTAATTTTTGCCTTATTTCGTCCAAAGAAAAATATCAATTCAGTTTCCGGTCAATTTTAGTTTTTCCGTTCATGTACGGCTGTAGGACTTTCGGGATATTAACAGAGCCGTCGGCGTTCTGGTAAAGTTCGAGCAGGGGTATCAAAATACGGGGTGAGGCGATTACGGTGTTGTTGAGGGTGTGGCAGAAGATGTTATTCTTTGATTCTGGGTCTTTGTAGCGCAGGTTCATTCTTCGGGCCTGGAAATCATAGAATTTGCTTGCGCTGTGGGTTTCGCAGTAGCTGTTCCTGGAGGGCATCCAGGCCTCGATGTCGAATTTTTTTGCCTGTCCTCTGCCGAGGTCGCCGGTGCATACGTTGACTATCCGGTAGGGCAGTTCGAGTGCCTGCATTACGGCTTCGGCGTTGGCGAGGATTTCCTGGTGGAATTCATCGCTTTGTTCGATACTGTTTTTGCATATAACTACCTGTTCGACTTTGTCGAACTGATGTATCCGGTATAGGCCGTAAGTATCTTTGCCGGCTGCACCTGCTTCTCGTCTGAAGCAGCTTGACATTGCGACATATTTTAGCGGCAATTGGTCGGCCTGTAAAATTTCACCCATCCGGTAGGCGGTAAGGGGGACCTCGGCGGTTCCCGCCAGGTTAAGCTGGTCTTTTTCCATTCTGTAGGTTTGTTCTTCCGAGCCGGGGTAGTATCCCGTTCCGGTCATGGCTTCATCTTTCATCAAAAGCGGTACGACCATCGGCTCGTAGCCGTTTTCGACCATGAAATCCATAGCGAACTGCAGTACGGCCCAGTGCAGCAGGGCACCGTCGCCCTTCAGGAGGTAATTTCTTGTACCTGCAAGTTTAACGCCGCGTTCGATGTCAAAGATTCTTAGTGCCGTTCCCAGTTGCAGGTGGTCTTTGGGTTCGAAATTGAATTTTCTTACTTGTCCCTCGGTACGAATCTCGACATTTTCGGTATCATCTTTACCGACGGGGACGTCCTCGTCCGGTGGTTGGGGGACGTGCAGCAGCAACCGGTCGAAGGTTGGCTGGAGTTGTTTGGCCTGTTCGGTATATTGGTTTTCCTGTTCTTTAAGTTTTGCGAGTTTTGCGAGTTTGGATTCTTTCTCCGAGCCGGTTAATTTCGGTATAGATTTTCCAATTTTGTTTTTTTCTGTGGCGATTTCCTGTAACTTTTTTTTGTATTCGAGCAACTCGGCGTCGACGGCCAGCAGGCGGTCGATGTCGGCCCGGATTTTCTTGGTCTCACAGGCTTGTTTGAATTTTTCCGGTTCCCTGCGTATTGTCTTGATGTCAATCATGGCATTCTGGCTTTGCTGAAATTGTTATTGTCGATAACGTTTTAATATAACGACGTTGTTTTGTCCACCAAATCCGAAAGACTCTTTCATAACAATATTGACGTTCGCTTTTCTCGGTTTGTTTGGTACGTAGTCGAGGTCAAGCTGAGGGTCTGGGTCGTTAAGGTTCATGGTAGGTGGGATAATATTCTCGCGTATTGTGAGTACCGAGGAAACAACCTCGGCGGCGCCGGCGGCGCCGATAAGGTGACCGAGCATGCTTTTAATGCTGCTGGCCGGCGTTGTTTTTGCACGCTCTTTGAAGACGGCTTTTATTGCTTTGGTTTCGACAAGGTCGTTTTCCTGTGTACTTGTGCCGTGTGTGTTTATGTAATCTATATCGGTGTAATTAAGTCCCGCGTCACGGAGTGCGGCAGTCATTGCCTGTATTGCTCCTCTGCCTTCTTCGTGCATGTCCGTAACCCTGAATGCGTCCGAGCTTGTTCCGTAGCCGACTAATTCAGCCAGGATGGGAGAACCTCTTTTCCGGGCGGATTCAAGGGACTCGAGGATAACTATTGCCGCCCCCTCTCCGAGTATGAAACCATCTCTGCTTGCGGCGAATGGTCTGGAAGCGGTTTCCGGGCTGTCATTTCTTGTGGAAAGGGCGGTAAGGCGATTGAAACCTGTAAGGCCGAGCGGGTGCAGCATTGAATGTGCGCCGCCAGCTATCATGACGTCGGCATCACCTTTTCGTATTAACATCATGGCTTCGCCGATGGCCTGTGTACTTGCCGCACAAGCGGTAAGGCAGCTTCTTGTAGGTCCGCGTGCTCCGGTAAGTAAAGCCAGATGACCTGCTGGCATGTTGGGTTCCTGCTCCAGCTCCCGCATGGGTTTCATTCGTGAAAAAGAAACCTGTGCCCACTTGTACCAGTCCATTTGATTTTGTTCATTGTCCCATGCTTTTGCAATGGCGTTAAAGAAGACGTCGTCGTCAACCGAACCTTCGCCGGCACCGAGATAAATCCCCAATCTTTTTCTGTCAATGCGGTCAGCGGGTTTTTCTGTTTCGGTATTTATGCCGGCCTGTTTGCAGGCCTGTACGGCTGCTCCGACGGCAAATGCTGAGCCGCGGTCTGCGTTTTTGTGAAGCTGTGGTTTTTTTACGAATTTGGAGTAGTCGTAATTCTTTACTTCCGCGCTGAAATCGGAGGGGAATGTGGTTGCGTCGAAGAGTGTCGTCTTGGCCATCGCGCTTTTGCCGGCCATCAGGGCCTGCCAGTAAGTTTCGACATCATGTCCGAGCGGACAAATAATACCCATTCCCGTAATCACTACTCTGTGTTCTTCGCTTGTAAATCTCATATTCTTTTTTAATCAACTTTTTTCAGAATCAAGGCGGAGGTTTGGCCGCCGTAAGTGTAGCTACAGCACAGGGCATATTTAATATCTTTTCGTAAAGGCTGCATCGGGATATTGAGTTTACATTCTTTGCGTTTGTTTTCGCAGTTTTTTGAGGCGGGAATATTGCGGTCTCGCATGGCCAGCGCGGCTATTATTGTGTCCAGCGCTCCGCAGGCGGCACCGGTATTGCTCAACATGCTCTTTGTGGGCAGGGCGGGTATTTTGTCGACTTTATCTTTGAGTGCGGCTTCAATGGCGAGCGATTCCGCCACGTCGTCCACAGCAATGCCGGTTCCGTGTGGTATGAGTAAATCCAGTTGTTCAGGTTTGATTTGGGCATCGTCCATTGCGTCTTCGATAGCAATCTGGAGACCTTTGCCGTCAGGCTCGATATGCTGTAAAGCAGGGTTTATGCTGTTGCTGTGGGCGGCGCCGGCAATTTCGGCGTAAATCTTGGCGCCACGTTTTTTGGCACTTTCCATGTTTTCCAGAATTAAAATTCCCGCGCCTTCTCCGAAAACCGAGCCTCCGGCTTCGGCGTCAAATGGTCTGCAGGCAGTTTTGGGGTCTTCGACATCGCCAATGACTGCTCTTTTGAACAGGCATTGCCTGGTCATAGTGATGGGGTTGACCTGTGCTTCTGCGCCTCCTGCTACGGCGAGGTCGCTGTCTCCGCGTGCGATAATCTGAGCAGCTTCGGCCACAGCCATAAGGGCCGACGATTCGCCGCAGGTTATGCTGTTGCTGGGTCCCTGTATGTCATAAATTATACCTATGTGGCAGGCGAGCATATTTGGCAGGTATTTCAGCAACCATAAAGGAGTAACCATTTCGAGGCCCTGGTTGCCCCACTTTTTTATATTGAATTTGCCGTCGACTGTGCTTTCGGCTACGGCCGGCGCAAGCTCAACAAGGTCGCAGCTTATGAATCCGGCGCCGAGGTTAATAGCCGTACGTGTGGGGTCGAGGTTAATATGTTCAGGTTCGACGGCTCTGGTAATGAGTGCGGCATCGTTTATGGCTTCCTCAGTTGCGATGACGGCTAACTCGATGTCCCTGCACATAAGTTTCGCGGCTTTGCGATGACTTTTAGGGAGGTGTTTTCGTATCTGGTAAGGTGGTACTTCGCCCGCCAGTTTGCACTCGAATCCGGTGGAGTCGAATGCTTTAATATTATCTATGCCGCATCTGCCGGCATGGATGCTCTGCCACATCTGTTGAGGCGTTTCACCGAGCGGACTAACTGCGCCAAGGCCTGTTACAACAACTCTGTTATAACTCATTGCCGGCGCTCCGGAAAAGCTGCCCCCCGGATAAGACTTTCGAACGTTTTTGTGAAAACGAAGTTTTCTTCCGGGAATTTTTTTCCTCCGATATTTCTGTCGATGTGACTGAACATAAGATTTATTTCTGCGATGGGGTTTTGTTCACGGGTAATATTTCCTGTAGTGCTTGCCGCCTCGTCGCTGAGCGTTTCAATTTTTGCATTCAGTATTATGGTGTCTCCGGGCTTTACGTACTCAAAAAACACGGCCTTTTGAATTTTTGCAAGTATAACTTTTTCTTTGAAGTCTTTTGCTTCACCGACGAGGATACCGGCGGTTTGTGCCATTGCTTCTATCATCAAAGACTCAGGCATCACGGGGAATCCGGGAAAATGGTCATGGAGGTGCTCTTCCGCCAGCGTAACATTTTTCAGCGCTGTTGCGGACTCCCTTCTTTTGAATTCGAGGAATTTATCTATCCATATCCATCTCATATTCTTAAGGACCACCGGGAGTTTATTTTCCGCCTGTGGTCAACTGTCGCCGGCTTTTGCCCCCTGACGCACAGCAAGTCTCAGGCGGCATTCAGTTTCATACCGACAAAGTTTACTATAGATTTGACTGTGAACAGATCACCGAGCTTGTTGATGTCGGGGTCTTTCTCGAATTCACTCAGGTCGGTGTGGGGCATTTTTTTCTTTATTTCAGCAAGTCCCGCCTCCGTCAACTTGCCGTTACTTACGTATTCCGGGTTATTCATCATGTTCTCGAGTGGAAAAAGTTCTTCCCGTGGAATCTTTATTCCGAAGGTTTTTTCCAGACGAAAAACAATGTCCAGAAAATCGATACTCTCGGCCCCGAGGTCACCCATCAGCGTAGATTCCGCGGTAACTTCTTCGTCATCAACTCCGAGGGCCTCGACCAAAACTTCACGGACCCCATCAACAATCTGGTCTTCACTCACTGACATATTTTTACCTCCAGTATTCCGTTACTATCTGTTGACCCAGCGTCCGGTTACGCATCTTATATATGATTTCTGCAGCCGTCACGCTACTTAATATCCAAACCTAATCTATTTGGGTTTATCAATCAAGCTTTTACCGGCAGCGTTTCAGGAGTCGCCATCGCTGCTTCATGTTTTTTATTATTTCTTTGTCCACCTCTGCAAGCCCCGGATTTTCATCTGCAAGGTTAAAATGTCGAAGCTCAAACTTTGCCTGCATTATGAGTTCGCCATTTGAGAATCCTGCGCCTTTGAATTTGCTGTTATCATCGGATATCTGCCCGCAATCAACCTTGTATTCTACCTGGGCTCCGGGAGCAAGAAAAGTTCTATATTTAACATTTCTGGTTTCTTTGAGCAATACCATACTATGCTGAAATTTCTGATATTCTCGAATCAGCCAGGACGCCGACTCAACCAATCCTTCCAGAAGGAGAACTCCCGGAAGCACAGGAAAGATTGGAAAATGGTCCTGAAGATACTCCTCAGCCAGCGACACGTTTTTAACGGTCTTTATGGACTTTCCGCTTTCCAGTGAAATGACTTTGTCGATAAGTACGAATTTCATAATTTTGGGCAATTTTAACGGCATGTTCGAATATTTCCAGTGCTTTCCCCTTTTTTATGCCCCTCAGTTGGTCATTTTCATGGTCTTTGGTGGGCTGGTCTTATGTTTCAAGCAAAAAAATGCTTGTCTTGATGTAAAATCCGAACATAATGCCATACAGAGAATGAGTTTTTAGAGGGTACCGTCTGTTTTATATGAGGAGAACGGCATATTCGTGTGACGGAAGAAGTCAGCCTGGCTTTAATTAGTTTTCGCATCGCCGAGGACCTGCGGTATCTATCTCACGCCGAGACAATCAGGCTTCTCCAGCGTGCCTGTACCCGTGCTGAGTTTTCTTTGGCTTACAGCCGGGGTTTTAATCCGAGGGCGCGACTTTCCCTGCCTTTGCCGCGCAGTGTGGGTGTGGAATCCGATGACGAATTGATGTGCCTGTTGCTCGAAAGTAACGGGGCTTTGGGGTCAGCGACTTCGGATGTCAATGACGGCTTTTGCGCTGAACGTATGAAAGAAAGGTTGAAAAGCGAGGTTCCCGTTGGTTGTGAAATAGTAGAAATTATTTGGCCCGTGCGGTATAAATCTGTTCACGCTGTTGCTGCTACATACGCCTTCGGGTTGAGAGAAGACTTGCCGAGTCAGGACCGGGCGATACTGGCCCGACGGATAGATGCTTTTGCAGTTGATGAGGATTTTATGGTAGAGAGAAATTACGGCGGCGGACGAAAGAGACGGCAAGTGAATCTTCGAGATTTTGTTGAGCATATCGAGGTAAAAGGAGATACTGTTTTTATCAGATGCTCGGTGAGTAACGCCGGTTCCGCCCGCGTCGATGAAATGATGTACTTGCTCGGACTTTGCCGGCGTGATTTGAACGGGCCGGTAAAGCGTGTTCGAGTTGAATGGGATTATAAATAAAAGGCTATGAAGCGTAGAACTTAAAAGCTTCACATACTCAGCATTTATACATATATGTAAGGCTAAAGATGGACAGGAAGAAAAAGGCAACAAAAGTAAGGGAAATGTTATTCAATGTCGCCGAGAGTGAAGAATGTCGTGTGGCGGTGGTTGAAGACGGTGCTCTCGAAGAACTTTATCTGGAAAGGGCGAGTGTTGAAAGTCACGTGGGGAACATTTACAAGGGCAGAGTTGTAAATATTGAATCCGGCATTCAGGCTGCTTTTATCGATTTTGGGGCGGACAAAAACGGTTTTTTACATATAAGTGACCTTCACCCCCGTTATTTTTCAAAAAAGCCCGGCGACCGAACAGAGACTATCGGCAGGAGAAAAGCTCTCAAAGACCGACTGCCGATACAGAAATGTATTAAAAAAGGTCAGGAATTAATTGTGCAGGTTACCAAAGAAGGTCTGAATACAAAAGGTCCCACCCTCAGCGCATATCTGGCGTTGCCCGGCAAGTATCTGGTTATGATGCCCTGGATGAGCAAGCAGGGCATGTCGCACAAAATCGAGGACGAACAGGAGCGTAAGAGACTTCGTCAAATTCTCGGTGAAATCAAGCTGCCTAAGAATCACGGTTTCATAGTCAGGACAGCAGGGGAGGGGGCCTCGAAGACCGATATCCAGAAGGATTTGATGTATCTCAGACGGCTTTGGACTGCAATTCAGAAGAGAATCGAAAAGAGTGGGACGCCTTGTGAACTTTATCAGGAATCAGATCTTGTATCGAGGACGCTAAGGGATATTTTCAACAGCGAGATAAAGCGAATTATCTGCGATTCCGAATCCGTCGTGCGCAGAATAAAGGATTTTTTATCAATCGCGATGCCACGCGTAAAAACCACGGTCATTTATTATGACGGGAATGTTCCACTTTTTCATAAATATCAAATAGAGGAAGAAATTTTAAAGGTCCAGTCGCGAACGGTTCAGCTCAAAGCGGGAGGCTCAATAGTGATAGAGCAGACCGAAGCGCTGGTAGCGATAGACGTTAACAGCGGCAGGTATCGCAAGCAAAAGAGCGCAGAGCAAACCGCTTGTGATACCAACATCGAAGCTGCCTGTGAAATTGCAAGGCAGTTAAGGCTTAGAGACCTGGGAGGATTGATAATATGCGACTTTATCGATATGCGTAATGAAAAAAATCGCAGAGCTGTGGAGAAGAAGTTTCGCACCGAAATGAAAAGCGACAGAGCGCGTTCGCGGATATTGCGTATGAGCAGCTTTGGAATCGTTGAGATGACAAGGCAGAGGATGAGGCCGTCTTTGCAATCGAGTACTTATCACGCCTGTCCTCACTGCGGAGGTACCGGTTATATCAAGAGTCGTGAGTCTCTTACGCTGGATATAATACGTTTATTAAATCTGGCCGCGGCCAAGGAACACATAAGAAAAATTGAACTTTTTGTTGCTCCCGAAGTATCAGAGTATCTGCAAAATGAAAAGAGAAACACCATTGCAGGTATCGAGCAAAGACGGGACAAACGAATCATAGTGCACGCTGCATCCAATTATGGAGGCGAGAAACACGAGCTGGTTTGTTATAATGAGCGAGGAACGGTTCAAAAGCTGTAAATATCTTCGGCGAATATAATCTGAGGGTTGACGCAGTTGACAGGCTTTATAGGATTGTGCGGTTGTTTGTCCTGATAAGGTTTCATTCCTTCAGGGTAGGTGGTAGATGGAATTAGATTTGGACTACGCCCGAGAGGTGATTAAAAGCGAGGCGGATGGATTGAGTTCGGTCATTCGCATCGTGGATGGTGAATTTCGTAATGCCGCTGAGATGATATATAACTGTACAGGCTCCGTTATTGTCAGCGGTATAGGCAAAGCGGGCATAATAGGGCAAAAGGTCAGCGCAACGCTCGCTTCTACAGGGACGCCGAGCCATTTTCTTCACCCTGCCGAGGCTGTGCACGGGGACCTCGGCAGACTCAGGCCAAATGATATAGTCCTCGCACTTAGCTACGGCGGCGAAACGGATGAGGTCATAAGGCTGATAAATCTGGTAAAAGAACTTCAAATAAGCCTTATCGCGATAACCGGTCATGAGGATTCCACTTTAAGCAAGCACGCAGACGTTGTTATTTGCATGGGGAAAATTTCCGAGGCTTGTCCACTCGGAATCGCTCCCAGCGTATCCACGACGTGTATGCTCGCAATAGGTGATGCTTTGTCCTTTGCGGTTATGAAGGCTCGCGATTTTAGCATCGAAGATTACGTCAGATTTCATCCTGGCGGTTCCCTCGGCACCAGGCTGCTTACAGTAGAGCAGTCGATGATGTTCCGTCCCGGCGAGAAACTGCCTGTTACGCGGGATACGGATACCGTTGAGCAGATGTTGAAGAAAAACAGCGACGTCAAACGCCACGGCGCCGTTATGATTGTCGATGCCAAAGGCAGGCTTATCGGAATCATTACCGATGCCGACCTTCGTCGTTTTATAACTGAAAATGGCGTCGACGCCCTTAAATCCGTTACAAGAGATGTTATGACAGCCGATTGCAAAAGGATAAGAGCGGACGCCCTCGCCGCTGAAGCAACTGCAATGTTTCATAAATACAGGATAGATGAATTACCGGTGGTTGACTCAGGTGAAAGGCCTGTGGGCCTTATTGATGTACAGGACATCATAGCAATAAAGGTCGTGGGATAGTAACTAATAGTGCGGCCGTCATACGACGGTTTCAAAAGTTAACAGATGTTGCAGGACATAAAAGCAAAACTTAACAAAATTGAGCTTCTGGTTCTGGACGTGGACGGCGTGCTCACACAAGGCGATATTGTAATAAACGCCGGCGGAACCGAAAGTAAGATGTTTGACTGCCATGACGGTCATGGTATTCGTCTTTGGAAAAGGGCGGGTTTTAAGGTGGCATTTTTGAGCGGCAGAGAGTCGCAACCGACTCAAGTACGTGCCCGTCAGCTTGAGATTGACTATTGCCTGCAGGATTGCCATGAAAAACTGCCTGCTCTCCAAAAGCTACTCGAGCGGCTTGACTTAGGCCCGGAAAGAACAGCTTATGTGGGCGACGACTTGACCGACCTGCCGGTCATAAGTTATGTTGGTTTTGGTGTTGCCGTTGCCAATGCCGTCGATGAAGTCAAGCGCAAAGCCGACTATGTTACAGAACGGCATGGCGGCAGGGGAGGAGTTAGAGAAGTGATTGAGCTAATTCTTAAAACTGCCGGCAGATGGCGGGAACTTATGAGCCGATATATTTCTTAGGGTGTTACCGTATATGCATGCCCGAAAGCTGATAGTATTACTTGCGGCGGTAGTTATTATTTTCGCTGTTTTTCTTTTGTACCTGAAATTCAGTGGTGCTCCTCCTGTCGATGAGGTCAACACTGAAGAAACCACACAAAAAATTCCTGATCCTAATTTTCCTCACGGCGGCCGGGTTGGAGACGCGGAACCCGGTGTTGTGCAGAATGCTAAATATGTACATCTTGATGAAAACAAGAATGTTGACCGTGAGTTCGGCTTCGAGAAGCTGCTTTACAAAGAGCGTGACCTCTGGCACACTAAAAAGCCTTATATGAACATCTACAAACCCAATTTTGAGTGCCGTATCACTGCCGATACGGGGACGACCGAAATTGCCAGTGTTGCGAACAAGGTTATACCCAAAGACTCCAGCTTCTCCGGCAATGTAGTGATTCATATTATGCCGACCGCGGGCAGCGAAATTCAGGAAAGCTATGTTTACCTTGATGACATTGAGTTCGTTAGTGAGAGGTCGCTTTTTTCCACAGCCGGTCCGGTGCGTTTTGAGTCCGATGAAGTCGAACTTACAGGTCAGGGGCTGGAACTCATTTATAATGAAGCCGAAGAGCAGGTTAAATTCATCCACATAAAACGCTTGAAAGAACTATGTTTGAATCGCACAGAACCAAAATCTGAATCGAAAGAAAAGCAGAAGAGTGACGAGGGCACCGGGGGGAAAAAAACCCGGCTGCGTAAGTCAAAAACCAGTCATTCCCGTACGCACGAAGAGACGACCGAAACACCACAGAAAGAGCCATCCACAGAAACGAATTACATGTGTATCTTTCAGGACAATGTCCTGATGGAAACACCCGAGCATTTGATTTTCGCGAAAGAGGAGGTGCTGATAACAGAGATTCCCTGGCGGAGGAATTCCGGTGGTGAATCTCCTGAGACCGGACGAAACAAAAAAAGAACATCCTCCCGGAAGCCCGAAAGTAAAACAAAGAAGCAACTCGCAAAAAACATCGATGAATCCGGTAATTCGACCAAGTCAGCCGACAAAGCAAAAAAGTCCCAGCAGGACAAGGATGCGAGGCCAGAAAAATCAACCTCTCGACGCAGCGGCTCACAACATCCTTTCGAGGACCCTCTCGGTAACGTTACCGTTACCTGTGACGGCGGTTTGGTAATGGCACCTATGGATTCTACCGAACGCATCGACGAGCTTGAAGACAAGTCCCAGCCGCCTCCGCCTGCTCCCGAAAAAGCTCGATTGCTGGAAAAAGCAAATGACAGAAATGTGCTGTTTGCGCGTGCGCTTGAATATGAAATGAAAGAAGACGATGAAAAAGTTACCGCTCAAGGGCCGGTCGAATCACTCTTTTATGCACAGGAGCAGGACTCGCCCGATTCACAGAAATACACCCTCATGCCTGTAAAGGTATCTGCAGAAAGAAAAGCTGTCTTCAGACGACGGGAAAACCAGATAGTTTTTGTCGGGGACTGTTTTGCAACGATGACCAGAAAACAGGACGATGGTTTTTACACCTATACTCTTTCTGCTCCTCTTTTTGTAGCGAATCTAATGCCCGCTTCCTCAAAGAGATTCGATTTCTCCTTGAGAAAGTTTGTAGCACGTGACGGCTTGGTTACTCTTACCATCTCACGTGCCGGCCAATCATTAGCAAAGACAACCAGGGATATTGCCTCGAAGAAAAAAATACACACGCTCGATATTGACGAAACAAACTCCACAGTTATTACGGCAGGAAGATTTATTTATCACGGTCGCTCAGAAAATGCTTTTGCAGTGGAGAATGTAAAACTTAACTTCACTTTGCAGGATTTTGTAACCACAGAGCCCAATCAACAACCTATTCCTGTTGAGGTTGTTTGCAGCGATAGAGCTTCTTTTCGCTCTGATTCCAATCAGGTTCTTTTCGAAGGAGACGTAAAGGCGACGATGCTTCGCAAGGCCGGCGACGATTCTCAGCGTTATATCATTTCTGGTCCGAGGTTCACGCTGGATTTATCCGAGGACCGGAAGATTCAATCGGCGGGCGGCGCTGTTGCTATAAAGCATTTTACCGCCGACAAAGGCACGGTACGTCTTTCCAGAGAGGACCTCGGCGATAAGCCGGGCGGAGATGTTGAACTGAAGTGTACCAAATTTGATTATGACAGCCGGAGTCAATGTTATGTTGCGACCGGCCCGGGTACACTCACAGCAGATAACTCGAGGGTTCCGCCGCCTGAAGAAGAAACTTCGAGGTTCAGTCTGGACAGGCCGTGTTATGCTTTGCTGAGTAATTTTAGCAAACTCAGCTTTTTCTCTGTCTTAAATCAAATAATTACCGAGTCCGCACCCGATGACGTTTTGAACATAGATTACATACCAGTGGGTGAAAAGCAGGAATATGGGCGAACCTGGCTTACAGCGGGACACGCGCAGGTCGAGCTTTTTGAAACATCAACCAACCAGCTCGAACTCGGCAAACTGAGTGCCTCCGATGGTATTTTTTATGAAGACAGCAAGTATCAATTTGCCGGCACTGAAATGCTTTTTGATGCAAACGAGGCCACTATAAAAGCCTGGGGCAAAAAGGGCGAGCCTTGCTTACTAAACGGTCAAATTGTCGATGCAGTACAATATGACCTCGAGGAAAACAATGCGTTTGAGGTAGAGGTTGCCGCCCCGGGTATAATGCAGATGGAAAGGTGAGTATTTGTTTCCAGCTTCTTCGAGAAGGGGGGGAGTGCAACAATATCACGTGCAGATTTTTTGCAGCTTCTCGAAAGTCAGCTCATCGAGGTGTCGAACTACTTTGTCGGCTGGTTTTAATTTCTCAGGTTCATAAGAGTTTGTTATTGCCACGGGGTGCATTTCGGCCG